>JBBKWN010000046.1:0-3308 GCA_037968955.1 Rheinheimera sp.
GATTAGCGGATTAGCGGATTAGCGGATTAGCGGATTAGCGGATTAGCGGATTAGCGGATTAGCGGAATCTAAGGGTATCCCACCCTCGGGCGATACCCTTTTATCATGTCTGCCATCCATTAAAAAATTTAGTGCTGGGGCCGCCCACCCGTGGTTTTATCAGCGCGGCCTTCATCTTTCGCTTTTTCAGCACGGCGTCGGCGCATGTCTTTTGGATCGGCAATCAGCGCCCGATATACTTCAATACGGTCGCCTTGTTTTACCATCTCATCCAGTTTCACGGTGCGACTCCAAATCCCCACTTTATTTACATCGAGTTTTATTTCTGGATAGCTGATTAAAATTCCCGATATTTCAATTACCTGCTGTACAGTCGAACCAATAGGCACTGTCACACTCAGCAGGCTTTGTCGTTCCGGCAACGCAAATGCTACTTCTACTGAAATTTGCTCAACCATGTTGGTCTCCATAAATCTGCTTGGCGCGCTCAGTAAACGCTTGCACCATGGCGAACGTCAATTCGTTAAAAATTTTGCCAAAGGCAAATTCGATGAGCTTGCTGGAAAACTCAAACTCCAGTGCCAACACCACTTTACAAGCCTGTTCATTCAATGGGATAAATTTCCAGCCACCGCGCAAAAATTTAAATGGGCCATCCACCAGCTCCATCGCCAGTTGCTCGTAAGGGATTAAGGTATTGCGGGTGGTAAAGCTTTTTCCAATCCCGGCTTTGGACACTTCGAGGGTCGCAGTTTGGACATTCCCATCCACTGACAACACAGCAGATTTACTGCAACCTGGTAAAAACTGCGGATAAGAAGGCACATCGGCGACCAACTCAAACATCTGACGGGCGCTATAAAAAACCAGCGCGCTACGTTCAATTTGTGGCATACTCACTCCCCTGAATCAGGTCGGAGATTGTAGCAGATCCAACACTGACAACAAGTTTCACGGGCAGATCCGAAGCATTCATTCATATAGCCCCAATTAGCATATCTTGAGCAAGCATGAGTAAAAAAGCAGATAAAACCAATAGCGGCGGTACTATCGCCCTCAATAGAAAAGCCCGGCACGACTACTTCCTGCAAGACCGTTTTGAAGGTGGTATGGCTCTGCAAGGCTGGGAACTAAAAAGTATTCGACTTGGTAAAGTCAATATTGCGGATTCCTATGTAGTGATCAAAGACGGTGAAGCTTATTTGTTTGGCGCCGTGATTCAACCACTTCACAGCGCGTCTAGCCATGTGGTTTGCGACCCAGAACGGTCGCGTAAATTACTGTTGAACAAACGTGAAATCAATAAACTGATTGGTGCCAAAGATCGCGACGGCTACACCATGATCGCCACCGCCATGTACTGGAAGGGGCCATGGGTTAAACTTGAGTTTTACCTAGCAAAAGGTAAACGTGAATTTGATAAACGTGACGATGTTAAAGACCGCGATTGGTCACGCGAAAAAGAACGAATGATGAAACATTCGAAACGTTAGTGTAGTTTTAGATTTAAATTTTGGCACGAAGGGTTGAAACTGGCGAAACAATCGCCATTTAAACTAAAGACGGTGAACAAAGCAGCAAAGCTAACAAGCATTGCTTGCCGCAGCCACCGTCAGGGCGTAGAATGCCCACGTTACTGAAGTGTTCGCTTCAACTAAGAATTCGGGGCTGATACTGGATTCGACGGGATACACGAACTCCTAAGTGCATGCCGAGGGGCGGTTGGCCTCGTAAAAAGCCGCAAAAAAGTAGTCGCAAACGACGAAACATACGCACTCGCTGCCTAATAAGCAGTAGAGAGCTCTTCCCCTCACGCATGCCTATAAGCTGAGACTCTGGAAGATCACCCTTAATAGGATCGCATGGCGGCTTCGTCCGTAGCCAAGATGCTAAAACCAATCGGACTCGCCCGACGATAGCCTGCCATTCGGCGCTCATAGGGTTAACTAAACGAATGGATAAGCATGTAGTACTGAAGACGTAGGTTTTTCGGACGGGGGTTCAAATCCCCCCAGCTCCACCACAAATGAGAGCGGCGCAAGCTGCGCCGCTTCTCAAATCCTCTCTAAATTCAACAACTTAAAACTCCATCGAGCAGCCAATCAATTTGGCTACAGCAGTCCAGACACGTCTGGAAATTGTCACTCCAGTGCCAACTTTTGTCATCCCAGCGCCAACTTTTGCCATAAGTTACCCTCCCCTGCGAGTTTTACCAGCCGCGACATTCTGAAAAAATACCTAGCTGATCAGCAACTGGTTGAAGAAAACCACGCCCTGTATTTACTCAACACCATTCATCAGGCGATGGTGGTTGATGATTTAGATTTCTCAATCGACCATGCCAGGCTAAAAGACTTCGCTATTAAACAGGCTGACTTTTGCAAAGCGGCCGAACTGAACACAGCTATCAACCATTTTGAAAAGTATCAACTTGGCAAGCTGGCCTACACCGAACAGGAAATTGAAAACCGGCTGCAAGATGCAAAATTCTGGCTGCGCCGTATTCGCCGCAAAACTGCATCGCTAATTAACCAAGTGGAACGCGCACTAGGCTATGTCTCAAAACGCCGAGCGGTTTACTGCGGTGACGTGTCGCTGAATCGCCATCGGCAAAATCAGTTGCTCAGTCAGCAATACATGCAAAACACCTATCTGCAAAATGACGAAGGTTTCAGCATTCCACTGGCAGAAATTGCCGCTCACAACATCAGCAATCCAGTGATCCGCCGTCATGAACTAATGGTTAGAATTCGCGGTTTTGAGGAAGTCGCTCAGTATTGCCAGCATGCTGCTGTGTTCGTCACTTTGACCACGCCGTCACGGATGCATGCCACCAATGCCACTGGTATTCCAAACCAAAGCTATGACGGTTCCAGCATCAATGATGCACAGGATTATCTAAACCATGTTTGGCAGCTATGCCGCGCCAAATTCGACCGCGACGAAATTAAACCTTATGGTTTTCGGGTAGTAGAACCGCACCACGATGGCACCCCACACTGGCATTTATTGCTGTTTATGCCACATGACCAAATCAGCACCTTTAAAGAAATTATTACTCACTACGGCCTGCAAGATTCGCCGAATGAAAAAGGCGCAAAGCAGTATCGGGTCAAATTTATCGATATTGACCCAGCCAAAGGCAGTGCCGCAGGATATATCGCGAAATATATCGCTAAAAATATTGATGGCTTTGCCGTAGGCACTGATACCAGCGGCCAACCATCGGATGTAGTCGCAGCAAGAATCAACGCATGGTCAAAAGCAGCAAGCATTCGACAGTTTCAGCAAATTGGTGGCCCTAGTGT
>JBBKWN010000047.1:0-31466 GCA_037968955.1 Rheinheimera sp.
TTTCAACACGCTCAATGGCTGCAACCGGAATCGAGTTAATGTCGACAAAGTTCTCGGTGCCGGCGGCAAAAGAAGAAGCGGCGACACGACGACCATTGACCAAAGTTAATGTAGAAGAAGGGCCAAGACCGCGCAGTGATGCCGCAGCCTGACCTGCCGGCGTATCATTCGAGCCGGCGCCACTTTCTGAAGGAGAAAAAGTACCAGAGCCGCCTCGCAATTGACCGACATCTTTGAGCAGTTCATACAGATTGCTGGCTCCCGAATTTTTAATATCATCAGCCGTGATCACCACCAATGGCTGAGTGCCTTCAAGATCGACCCCCTTAATGCGGGAACCGGTAATTTCAATCCGCTCAACTTTCTTTTCAGCAGTTTGAATATTTTCAGCAGTTTGAATATTTTCGGCGTTTTGGGTTTGAGCCATAGCCGTATGAGCAGATAAACAGCTGGCAATTGCCAGCGCCAGAGAAGAGATTTTACGCATAAGAACACCTGTCGGATGTCTGGCCAGCCATGCTAAAAGAGCACAGGCGGGACCTATGATTAATTTTTACTAATTAGTTTTTAGTGATTAATTTGGGTGGGGGTTTTCATAGTGAAAAACCGCCAGAACAACTTGCGTTGTCTGTGCTGTTTCTACTCGTTAAACCACTCCGACAGGTAGAAGGACGAGTAGTGATATGAATTCAGACGGTGAGCTTTTTTTAACATACCAGTTGAGTTTCGTAGTATCACGTCATTTTTCGTACTCGTAGAATTACTTCTAATTGGCAAATATGTCAATACAAGTTAATCTAGAGCGCTCGTTTTAAGCCCGACCAGATGCCCACTACATAACAAGAAGAGACTATGAAATTAGCCCATTGCCACTTGCCATTGTTGCTATTGATGTTGCCGATTGGCCTCGCATTTTCGGCAGAATCGAAAAAATTCCCATCATATTCAATGCTTTTAATGGGTGGCGGTGTCGCAATATGTTCATCGATGCAAGAGTCGGCTTGTGCTTCCACCCCCCAGTGGTCGGTCGATGCCAAAAAAACCGAATCGTTCCTAATCCAACCACAATATATCGACAATATTACCAGCAGCGATTATTGGTCTGAACAACGCAAACCGTTGTTAGCCAAAGTTGCTGCGATGTTACGTTATTTACAATTGAAGCTGGTTGATACGCCGGTGAGTCAGCGTGAACTCAGCCGTTTGTGGCGAAGTAGCGAAGTCGAAGTCAACGGCACTTGGGTCTCTGGCCGAGAGTTATATAGCAGCCTGACCGGATCTGAGTTGAACTTCATTTTTGATCAGTTAGAAATTGAAATTAAAAAGCCCGGGCTGATGCGTGAACGGATCAAAGAGCAAGTGTTACCGCAGTTCAGTAAAGATCAGTTTTCATTGGGTTTGTACCAGCAGTTTGTCGAATTGGCGCGTGAAGTGAGTGTGAAAAAAGCGCCGCACATTTTAGTGCTAACAGCATCAAGCCGTGATCCCTACGCCGCCGTCGATTTTTATCTGGCGTTGTTTAAAGAATTAGGCGCTACGGTCAGCTGGTTGCCCGTCAATGCCGCATTTCAAGCCGCATTACGCGACAGTGAAGGCGTACCCGCTGGCTGCAATAACTTCTCGAAACATTTAACGCAACAACATGGTAGCTTTCAGCGCGCTCGGATCTATCCAGATTTAGCTATCGAGCAAAGAGATTTTTGCTTAAAAGGGTCGGAGCATGCGGTGAGTCAGCTGGCAAAAGCGGATGCCATTTTCATCAACGGTGGTGATCAGAGCCTGACGTATAAAGCTTTGAAGCAGGCCGATGGCACGGATACGCCTGAGCTTGCCAAAATACGTTCAATGCTCGAACAAGGTCAACTGGTGCTCGGCGGAACCAGTGCCGGTACTGCGGTATTGTCGGGCGGTCGGTATCGCGCGCAGCAGACGGTGATGATAAGTAATGGTCAAAGTGCACAAGCCATTTATCAAGGAGCATTGCAACTGCCAGCCCCAGCCGAGGGTTGTGAAAATGATCAGAGCTGCGGCGTGGGTGTTGATGGTAAAACACTCACTTATCAAGCAAGTGGATTAAATTTATTTCCGTGGGGGGTGTTAGATACCCATTTTTCTGAACGTGGCCGGCAAGGCCGCTTATTAACTTTAGTGGCGCAAACAAAAAGTAACTTCGGTTTTGGCGTGGACGAAGGCACTGGCTTGCTCGTTGGTTTTGATGCTAAAAATGCTGATTTGATAAAATTTCATGTCAAAGGCAATAGCGGTGTTTATCTGGCTGAGCGTGGGGCAGAGGCAAGGTACAAACCGTCTGAGCTCACGAACATGACGAGCCATTATTTTACCAATGGGGATAGTTTTAGCTTACAAGATGGCCAGCTGTTAACTCATTTTGCCGACTGGAAATATGCACCAAACAGCAGTAACCGGCCGTTATTAAATTCTGGTAATGTATTTCATGCCGACAACTATCGCCAGTTGGCACAGTTGTTATGTGGCACACAAAGCCGTGAGGCCACTGGTCAGTTCACGGTTGCCGGCCGTGAGTATCATTTAACACTGCAGCGACCGGCACAAGCCGCCAGCAGAACGGGTCAATACAATGTTGGCAATGTCAATAAAACCTATTGTTCATATCGGAACGTGTTGGTGTCTGTTGAACCTGCACCGTAGCGGCTAGTGACGTTCATTCGAGGGCAGCAACATTGAGCCAATATCCGGTCCACTCGTGGGTGCGTCGTTTAGCGGCTGTTCTTAGTGCATGGGGCTGGCTGCAGCTGGCCAGTCTGATGATTTTGTTTCTGATGCTCAGCAGTGGTTTGCTGGCGCTCGCGGTCAGTCTCATTCTTTATAATCAAGTGCACTGGAACCTGGTGGCTATTGCACTGATGGTCGCTGCGGTGGGCGCCCCCATCTTTGTGGCGGTGTTGTTGTATCTGGTGCGACATCTTGATGCGGCGCTGTTTTACCTCAAAGACTCGGCACGGCAAGAAACCTTATTAAATGAAAATCTGCAGGAGAATATCCGGCAGTTGAACTCTGAAATTGAAGAGCGAAAAAAAGCTTTTCAGGCCAAGCGCCGCGCCATTGATGAACTTCGTAAAGAAATTTCTGAACGTAAAAAGACCCAGATTGAGCTTGAAGGACAAAGTCTGTTGATGCGTTCGATTGTCGACAGTTCCCCTGATTTATTTTATTACCGCGATGAAACCGGTCGCTTTGCCAACTGCAATAAGATGTTTGCGCAGCTGATCGGTAAATCGGTGGAAGAGCTGATGGGGCGCTATCCTTCAGAAATTTATTCACCCGACATTGCGCCTGCCGCAATTTTGACCGATCACGAAGTATCGCCCAATCTGGCCGAGCTGACGCTTGATGTTGAATACACCACTTTGCAAGGGCAGGTCCTGTGGTTTGAAATGCGCAAAGTGCCATTTTTTGACCGGCAGAGCCGCTATATCGGGTTGCTCGGCTTTGGCCGTGATATCACCTCACGTAAGCTCGCAGAGCAAGCGCTGGAGCGCGCTTATCAAGACAAAGGCAAATTTATTGCCACGCTAAGTCATGAACTTCGCACGCCGCTAAATGGCATTGTTGGTTTGACCCGGCGCTTATTGCAAACCAGCCTGAGTGACGAGCAGCGCAGCTGGTCGAATACAGTATTTAGTAGCGCAGAAACGTTGGGAAATATTTTCAATGACATCATCGATTTAGACAAAATTGACCGGCAAGACTTAGATATCGCTATGCAAACGGTTGACCTCTGGCAGTTTATGAGTGACATCACTAATTTTGCCGAGCTGATTTGCCAGCAAAAAGGTTTGCAATTTAAGGTACAGCAGGTTGGTAATTTTCGAGTCTTTGTGCGGCTTGATCCAACTCGGGTGCGCCAGGTGTTATGGAATTTACTGAACAACGCGGTAAAGTTTACAGCCAAAGGTCATGTCAGCCTGTATTGTGAATTTTTGGAGTTAGCCGATGCTGGTACGCTGATTTTTAGGGTTGCCGATACCGGGATTGGGATTGCGCCACAAGAGCAGTCACGGATTTTTGATCTGTATTACAAATCCAGTGATGGCCGGCGTTTAAGTATTGTCGGCTCCGGCATCGGCTTGTCGGTATCCAAGGCCTTGACCGAAGCGATGGGCGGGCAGATTAGTTTACAAAGCCAGCTCAATCAGGGGAGTCAGTTTAGCGTTCATTTACCGACTGAATTGATGAATGAACCGATGCCGCTGACGACGATTTCATGTCCAAGTTTAACTATTCTGCTGGTCGAGGATGTGCCACTGAATGCCGAAATCGCCAGTAATTTGCTGGAACAGCGTGGGCATTTGGTGATCCATGCTGAAACTGGCGAAGATGCGCTGGCGCTCCTCGAAACGGAAGATGACATTGATTTGGTCTTGCTAGATATGCAGTTGCCCGATATGACCGGCGATCATATCGCTCGTTTTATGAAAGAAGAGCCTCATCTGGCGCAAATCCCAATCGTGGTGTTAAGCGCCAATGTTCGTAAAGCAGAGCAACAGCTGGCCGGTATTCAAATTGCGGGCGCACTGGCAAAACCTATCAATACCAAGAGTCTGGACCAAGTACTGGCGCAGGTGTTTTCACCAAGCACGGTTCGAAAAGAGCTGCCAATGCCGATTGTGTTGCCAACGACGATCCTTGATCTCAATACACTGCACGATTATTTACAGTCGCTTGGTAAAACTGCAGTCAACCGTAGCATTCAGTTGTTTGTGCAACTATTGCCAGGTTATATCAATAAAATGCTAGAAGCGGCGAACCAGCAAGATTTGCATGAATTTCACGAAGCTGCACATAAGTTAAAAGGTGCCGCATCTTCGGTTGGTTTGTTGTGGGTGCAGCAGCAGGCAAAACAGTTTGAGCAGGAACAACAGCCACATTGGCAGAGTATCGAGCGGCAGTTAATTGAATTTCACTTAACAATAGAGCGGCACTTGGCCGCTCTACATGAGTTTGTCGAACAGTACTGATAACCGTCTAAGTGTATTTATACTTCAACAGTTAAGGCTGGTTTTTAGCTAAAATCATTGGCGATGCAGGGTAAAACTTATTTTTCCAGCTTGCCAACAAAACGATAACCTTCACCATGAATGGTGCTGATTAATTCTGGGCTATCCACATCTGACTCAAAATGCTTACGAATGCGGCGAATAGTGACGTCTACCGTCCGGTCATTTGGGCGTAAGTCACGGCCGGTCATGTGGCGGATTAACTGCTCGCGCGTGAAAATTTTACCTGGTGTGTCCAGCATTAAACGCAGCGCACGGTATTCACCTTTCGGAAGTCGACGTGACATTCCCGTTGGTGAAGTCAGATTGCGGCTATTTTCATCGAGTGTCCAACCGTTAAATTTAACGATACTTTTGTGTTCTTCAATCACTGGTTGTGACACTGTGCGGCTTAGTAAATTGCGGGCACGGATAGTAAGTTCACGAGGATTAAATGGCTTGGTCAGGTAGTCATCAGCACCAATTTCCAGACCTAGAATACGATCGACTTCACTGTCACGACCGGTCAGAAAAATCAGACCGATGTTTTCTTTCTGGCGTAACTCCCGCGCCAAAATTAAGCCGTTTTTCCCTGGCAGGTTAATGTCCATGACAATCAGATTGACTGGGTTATCGGTCAGTTTCTGATGCATTTCTTCACCATTAACAGCTTCCAGCACGTCATAACCTTCACCCTGAAACAGGCTGACTAAGTTTAAACGTGTTACTTCTTCGTCTTCTACGATCAATATTACAGGCGTCTGCATGGGAGATGAACCTTATGTAAATTGTGTTGGATTTTTATACATGTCGAAAAGCACGACAATGACAAGTAGTTGTCATTTTTTTTTCAATTATAGCTTTTGAGCCATTTGTTAACAAGTGATTTTGTTAACAAATGGCCAGCGCTGATTTTTAGGTTGGAAAATTATGAACAATATTATGGTGTTACAGATGAGCGGTTAGATTACACCGTTTGTTGTACTGAGACTTTAATCACCACCGGGAAATCAAACCAAATATCAACGCCCTGACCGAGACTACTCTCCAGACTGATTTTGCCATTCAGCGCTTGTGTCACGAGGTTATATACGAGGTGCATACCTAAGCCACTGCCGCCTTCACCGCGTTTCGTGGTGACAAAAGGGTCGAAAATACGTTTTTTAATATGCTCTGGCACGCCGCCACCGTTGTCGGAATAATGCACAAAACAGCGACTATCTTTGACCGTCACGGCGATTTTGATCAAACCGTGCTCGGTTTGGTCAAAGGCGTGAATCAAGCTATTCATGATGAGGTTAATCAGGATCTGGTTTATTGGTCCTGGCTTGCTATCAATTTCCAGCGTTGGATCACACACCAATTCAATCTGATGGTTGGTCTTTTTCAAGGTTGGTCGAAGCGACAGCAAGACTTCATTCATCAGTTGTAGCACGTGGAATTGACGGCGATTTTCATTCGACTGATCGACGGCCACCTGTTTGAAACTTCGGATCAAACTTGCTGCGCGCTCAAGATTTCGATAAATAATACCGAGATTCTCTTTGCTTTCTGCCATGAATTTGGCTAACTGCGAAGACGTTAGTTTTTTATCATCAAATGCTGTTTGAATATCAGCCAGTTTATCCTGCATCAAGGTTGATGCGGTGACACCCAAACCAATGGGGGTGTTTACTTCATGGGCCACCCCAGCAACCATCTGCCCAAGACTGGCCATCTTTTCTGTTTCAACAATCTGATTTTGATACTGGTGTAGCGTTTCTAGTGTATTTAGTAAGTCCTGATTTGAGCTTTTAAGTGCCAATGTCCGTTCGCTGATTTTATGCTCCAAGCCTTGGTTTAGCTGACGGATTTCTAATTCTGCCTGTTGTACTTTGGTCAGTTGTTGTTCAATTCGGTCCAGCATATTATTAATAGCACGACCTAAGATATGTAGTTCCTCGATATCGGCGGCGGGCGCACGCACCGAATAGCTTTTCTCTTTGGTCACTTTTTGCACCACACTTAACAACATTTCGATAGGTTGGGTGAAACGACGCTGCAAGCGAGCACTGACGAAATATGCGCCAATTAAAGCGATAATTGCGATTAAAAAATCAAATAAAATCCTGTTTTGCATATATTTGTTTAGATCATCAAGGCTGGCTCGCAAGTAGATATAACCAATTTTCTTGCCTTCGAAATCGACCGCTTTTGTTATTTCTATTACATCGCCATTAAAGTGGGGTTCGAGCAGCGCTTCTACTTTATCAAACTGTGTCGGATATGGAGGGACGTCACGTCGGTTGTAGCTGGAAAAAAAACTTAACTGATGGGTGTCAGTGGCTAGTTTATAAATATGAATGTTATGCAGAATATTCACCGCGGCAAACGATTTTAAGCGGCCATCTTCCATTTCTGCATCGTCATATAAAATGCTGGCTTTGGAATTAAACGCGACAATATTGGCATAAGCGTGCAGTTGATCAACGAGTTTATATTACTGAAAATTGATGACTTGCAATGAAGAAATGTTCAAGGAGGCAAATAAAGTGATGCTGCAAATGAGCATGACAACCCAGCTCAGTGCGCCTTTTATTGAGGTCGTGCGTAATAGAGGCTTCATGTATCCGTTCGCTAAACCCTAATTTACGTCAGCTAGTTATATCTTTGATGGTATGCATTTTCAACAAATTAAGCAAACGTGCCGGATAAATATGTGACTACGGTTGGTGGTGTTTTTTAGTGATCATTTTGCCATGAAAGGACACACCGAAGGCGTTAGTTTTCTCTAGAAATCGGGTGTCAGCGGCTGCCGCCGAGACATCAAACGAATGAATCAAAATAAAGATAATGCTGGCGCAATGGTTGAGTCTGAGTCTAAGTCTAAGTCTAAGTCTAAGTCTAAGTCTAAGTGTGGATGCGGATCGTGATGGTTGTTTGAATTAAAAATGGCCTAAGCGTTGTTCTGATGTTTTCAGGTATGCCAAGCCAACTCAAGCCAAGCCAATTCAAGCTCAGTCAAGCAACGCCACGGGCAGTAACAACGACCCGTGGCATGCTATTGGCGATAGAGCGACTGTTAATTTTTCCGACTGACGTAGACTACAAATCCTTGACGCCGTGCCAGCTCTTTGACGTTGTTAAATGTGGCTTTTAACCATTCGGCATAGGGTAAATGTGCATTTGCTACTAACGTCAGGCTACCACCACTTTTCAGTTTGGCTTTACTGTCATCAATAAATTTTTGTGCCACGCTGTAGTCGGTTTTTAAGCCGGTATGAAACGGCGGGTTGCTGACGATATGGTCAAACAAGGGCGTTCCGTCTGGTATACCGTCGGCCGCCAACACCGTTGCCGCTTGTTGATTAAGTTGCAGTGTTGCTTTAGTGCTAGTAACTGCCAGCGCGCTAACGTCAGAGCTAAATAGCTTTAATGTCGGTTGTTGCTGTAATAAAAAACTGCCGACAATACCGGCACCACAAGCAAAATCAAGCACGGCGCCTTGTTGGACGTGCTTGAGATTCTCTAATAACAAGGCAGTGCCGATGTCGAGCTTGCCATGATTAAATACCCCTGGCAGCGAACAGAATTGAATACTGTGATCTTGGGTTTTGGCACTAAATTGCTTCATCGCAATACTCGGTTGCGGCTTTTCAGCCAAACCATTGAGTGCAAACCACAAACAATGTTTTGCATTGTCGAGTTTATGGGCAGTTAAACCTAATTTCTCGGCATGGCCGGTTAAGCTTTTGATGCCACCTTTATTATCACCGACCATATAAACCGCGGTGTTGTTGTGGATCAACGGCGTCAGTTGCGCCAGGCTAAAGGATAGCTGCTCTTTACTTTTCGGATAAAAAATAACAACAGTATCAAATACTTCGTCGCTATTTAGCTCAGAAGTGAAATAACAGGGCGCGGTTGATTGTGCTTGCCAGCTGCTGGCAACGGTTTTATCGGTGCTATAGCAAAAAAGTTGTAAAGCAGGTGCCGCTTGCGCCAGCTCGCGGGCCAAATCATCGGCCATCGGTTCAACCAGCAGTACTTTGCCGGTTAAATCGGCGATATTCCGTAGTAACAGTTGGCTTGGTAGGGTCAGCATTAATTTGTCTTCTTAAACATTAAATCCCAAACGCCATGGCCCAATTTAACGCCACGGTTTTCGAATTTGGTGAGAGGCCGGTTATCCGGGCGTGGCATATATAAATGATCTGCGGCCAGATTCTGATAACCCTCGGCGGCGGTCATCACTTCCAGCATATGTTCAGCGTAGTTTTCCCAGTCGGTGGCCATATGAAATACACCGCCGATTTTCAGTTTTTTCCGCAGCACCTGCACAAAGTCTGCCTGTACGATGCGCCGTTTATGATGGCGGGTTTTATGCCAAGGATCTGGAAAAAACAACTGTACTGTTGTCAAGGAACCATCGGCAATGCTGTCGTTCAGAATTTCGATGGCATCATGTTCAAATATGCGCAGGTTCTTGACACCTTCGGTTTCCGCTTCACCCAAACAAGCGCCAACGCCAGGCTTGTGAACTTCAATGCCGATAAAATCCAGTTCGGGTGCTGCTTTTGCCATTGCCACCAGCGACTTACCCATGCCAAAACCAATTTCCAGTACCAAATCAGCCTGGCGGCCAAACACCTGATCAAAATGGTAAGGCTGCAGTTGATGCGCCAGACCCATAGTCGGCCAGAACAAATCTAAGCTGCGTTGCTGGCCTTTGGTGAGCCGCCCTTCACGCAACACAAAACTGCGAATGCGGCGCAGGTATTTCGGCTGCTCGGCCGTTTCATCCTGGACTGCTGCATTGGCGACTGCGGTTTCTGGTGTGGTCATCTGCTTACTCTCTATCAAACTGGGCTTGGAAAAACGGGATTTGCAGCCGTCGCTGTTAAGACTGCATGTTTACACTGAGTGGCGAAATGATGCATGTTGCAGCAGGTCACTCAGAGCTACGTATTGTTTATAAATTCGGCGCCGCAAATGATTCGGCTGCAACTGCAGCGGACATTTTTGCGGCGCACATTATGCGTCGTAACGCCGCGCTACTCAACCGACTTTGCATTGGCAGCGCAGAATTGGCGGGTTAGACTGCGCAGATTGAACGGAGAATTAGGCGATATGTTGCAGCAGTCACAAATAAAAACATTTCAGGATCAAGTTGTTAGTTGGCAAAAAACACACGGGCGTCATCAGCTACCTTGGCAACAAGGCAGCAGTGCATATCGGGTATTAGTGTCAGAATTAATGCTGCAGCAAACCCAAGTCAATACCGTTATTCCTTATTTTAACCGCTGGATGCAGTCATTTCCGACGATTGAAGCTTTGGCTGAAGCTAGCAATGATCAAGTGATGGCACATTGGCAAGGTCTTGGCTATTACGCGCGAGCCCGCAATTTACATCAAGCCGCGAATTATATCCGTACGCTCGGTAAGTTTCCGGCAACCCTGGCCGAACTATTATTGGTGCCCGGGGTTGGCCGTTATACCGCAGGCGCGGTGATGTCGTTCGCCTATGATCAGTATGGTCCGATCGTCGATGGCAATGTGCGACGGTTATATGCCCGTTATTTTGCCATTAGCGGTGTTACCAGTAGTTCGGTAGTCGACAAGCAGCTCTGGTTGCTCGCTGAGCAACTTACCCCGAGTCAAGACTGTAAAAGCTTCGCCCAAGGCCTGCTTGATTTAGGCGCCACCCTGTGTAAACCGAGGCAACCCCTGTGCGAACAATGTCCGTTAGCGGCCAGTTGTCAGGCGTTATTACAAAACCGAGTCAATGAGCTACCTACACCCAAACCGAAAAAAATAGTGCCGGTCAAAGAGGGTCATTTTATCTGGTTGCAGCAAGGCGAGCAGTTGTATTTACAAAAACGGCCGGCGCCCGGGATTTGGGCATCGTTATGGTCGTTACCGCAGTTAACGGCTGATGCGCCGCTGTTACAACAAGCACGTAAGCAGGGCGAATTTGTGCATCAGTTTACCCATTACAAATTAAACGCCACCGTATGGCAGCTTGATCAAAGCTTGGCGGCGCAAGTGCAACAGGTGCAAGAGCAGGCGCCCGCCAGTTGGTATTCGTTGACGCAATTAGCGGAAGTTGGATTGCCGGCGCCAATTCGCACTTTTATTGAGCAGCAAGCTCAATTGACAAAGCTAGGCAACGGTTAAAGCAAGCTGCGACAAAATAGATTACAATGCAGCCGATCCCTCCGGCAACCGCTGGCGCTATTAACAGGAGACTGAAGTATGGCTCGTGAAGTATTTTGTTTGTATCTGAAAAAGCAGGCCGCTGGCCTTGATTTCCAGCTCTATCCAGGTGAACTGGGTAAAAAGATTTTCGACAATATCAGCAAAGAAGCTTTTGCCTTATGGCAAGCCAAACAAACCATGCTGATCAACGAAAAGAAGCTGAATATGATGAACTTAGAGCATCGTAAATTGCTGGAAGAGAACATGCAGCAATTTTTATTTGAAGGTCAGGAAGTGACAGTTGAAGGTTATGTCCCGCCGGCCAACGGCTAATTTTCCGACGCGTTTCCCCACTGACAGGATTTTTTATGGCTCGCCGGTTACCGCCGCTCAATGCGCTCAAAACCTTTGAAACTGCTGCCCGCCATCTAAGTTTTACCAAGGCTGCGGAAGAGATGTATGTCACGCAGGCGGCCATTAGTCATCAGATCAAAGCGTTGGAAGACCACCTCGGTTTAAAGCTTTTTATGCGCAAGAACCGCTCCTTGTTGCTCACCGAAGAAGGGCAAGGCTATTTTCTAGATATCAAAGAAATATTTTTGCAACTGCACGAAGCGACGGAAAAACTGCTGGCTCGTGGTGCAAAAGGCGCATTAACGGTGAGTTTACAGCCAAGTTTTGCCATCCAATGGCTGGTACCAAGGTTAAGTCTGTTTAGCGAATTGCATCCGGATATCGATGTACGGATTCGGGCGGTCGATGCCGAAGAAGGTTCGATGACCGATGACATTGATGTCGCGATTTATTATGGCCGTGGCAACTGGCGTAATTTGCACGCCGATAAATTACATACCGAATATTTATTACCAGTATGCTCGCCAATGTTACTCAATCGCGCCAAACCGTTAAATGAGCCGGCTGATTTACGCTTTCATACGTTGTTGCACGATACGACCCGTGAGGCCTGGAAAGCTTGGTTTACCAGTCAGGGCTTTAAGCATTTTAATGTCAATCAAGGGCCGATTTTTAGCCATAGCGCCATGGTGTTGCAAGCGGCCATTCATGGGCAAGGGGTGGCACTGGCGCATAATGTTCTGGCTAGACCAGACATTAACTCTGGTCGGCTCATTGTGCCATTTAACCATGTGTTACAGACCAAAGACGCCCATTATTTAGTGTGCCGGGACAATCAAACTGATCTTGGCAAAATTGCGGCATTTCGGCACTGGATGATTGAACTGGTGGGGCAAGAGCAAGAAGATTTTAAAGAGCAGCAGTTTAATATAGCGCCGGTGATCGATTGAATTACACTTTAGACGACACCGATTTTCTCATCAGCCGGCCAGTCAAACCCTTTGCGCGGTTGTTGCTGGCACACGGTGCTGGTGCGCCGATGGACAGTGACTATTTGCAGCAGCTAGCCGGTGAACTGAGTGCGCAGGGTATTGAAGTGTGGCGTTGTAATTTTGCTTATATGCAAAAAACCGTTGCCGGCCAAAAACAACCGCCGTCCAAAGTGGCGAGCCTGATGCAAGAAATGGCAACGCTGATTGCGCGGTTGCCCACTGATTTACCGTTGTTTATCGGCGGTAAATCGATGGGAGGGCGGGTCGCGACTTTATTCGCAGCGACATTAGCATCGACATTAGCAGCGACGCCAGCGTTAAGTACGAGTCAACAACTGAGCGCGAACCAACACCTAAAGCTCGCTGTTAGCGGAGAAACGATCAATGTACGCGGGGTGCTGGCGTTTGGTTATCCGTTTTGTCCTCCGGCAAAAAAACAGCTTGGCATTGGACCACGCACTGCACATTTTTCTTTGTTGCAGCGTCCATTGTTGATTGTGCAGGGGGAGCGCGATGCATTTGGCAAGCCAGAAGATCTCAAGGCGCAGCAATGGTCCAAAGTGCAAATTTGTTGGTTGGCAGGCGGTGACCACGATTTCAAAACGTTAGTCCGCCAAACGGTGACCCAAGCGCAATTGTTGGCGCAGGCGGCAGTGGCTGCTCGTGGTTTTATGCAGCAAGTACTTGCGACACCGCAGTAGCAACCGCCGGCAAGGGATTGCTCGCTAAAACCACCGAAAGATCGCGCTTATCAATCAATATGAAGTGACTATGAGATTTAACCAACCATTTTTATTGAAATTAAATTTATGTTTGACAGCCTTATATGGCGCCGTTGTTGTGGGCATGTCGGCCGCGATTTCGCATGTATTTCTGGCACAGTTTTCCGGAAAATTACTCGCGTCGTTGTTAAGTAGCACTGCGTTACTGGCGTTTCAGACGTTAGCATTGCTAGCGCTTGGGCTTTATTTAAAAACCTTAACCAGTCCTGGGAAGTTATTGCCAGCGGTGATCATCGGCTGGCATGTCGGGTTGTGGTTATTTGTCTATACGGTGTGGGCCGGGCTTTTTGCGCTGCCCCTACATTTTGGTAAGCTGGCGCCACTGGGCGGTCAGCTGCTGTTATTAAGCTGGCTGTTGCTGGCGATGATTGCCTGGATCAGGAAATAATATGAAACAACTTATACTTTATTGTCGTGCTGGTTTTGAAAAAGAATGCGCGGCTGAAATTCAGGACAAAGGCGCCCAATATGGCGTATTTGGTTTTTGCAAACTTAAAAGCGACAGCGCTTTTGTGGTGTTTGAAGCTTATGATAGCGATGCGCTGGCAAAGTTTTATCGCGACTTTCCGTTCGAGAAGTTGGTGTTTATCCGGCAGTGGGCGTTACTGGTGGGCGATTTAATTGAGTTACCAGCGACCGATCGCGTCAGTGTGGTGGTGGAATTGGCGCGCTCTGCAGAAATCACTTCCTGTGGTGAAATTCGGGTTGAATATCCAGATACCAATGATGGCAAAGAGTTATCAACGTTGGCCCGTAAATTAACGGTACCATTGCGCCAAAGCTTACGCCTTGCTGGCGTGATGCTGTCAAAGCAGCAATCGCGGGCACCGGTACTGCATTTATTTCTAGTATCGGGCAAACAGGCGTATCTGGCGTTGTCCTATCCGGAAAACAGCAGTGAGCTTGAAAACGGCATTCGCCGGTTAAAGTTTCCAAAAGATGCACCAAGTCGCAGTACCCTAAAACTGGAAGAAGCATTTTTACAGTTTATCCCACGGGATGAATGGGAAACCCGCTTAACTTCAGGGATGAATGCAGTCGATTTAGGTGCCGCTCCTGGCGGTTGGACTTATCAGCTGGTGATCCGCTCGATGATGGTGGTGGCCATTGATAACGGCTTGATGGACCAAAAATTGATGGACACCGGTCAAGTGAAACATTTTCAGGCCGATGGTTTTAAATTCCGACCAGAGAAACGCAATGTGTATTGGCTGGTTTGCGACATGATTGAAAAACCAGATCGGGTCGGCCAGCTCATTTGCGATTGGCTGATTAAAGGCTGGTGTCAGGAAAGTATTTTTAACTTAAAACTGCCGATGAAAAAACGCTACGAAACCTTACAAGAAATACTAGGGCAGATGCAGCTGCGTTTTGATGAAGCGGGTTTGCCGGTGCGTTTTCAGGCAAAACACCTCTATCATGACCGCGAAGAAGTCACAGTGCATTTGTGTAAGGCATAACTGGATTGGGCAGGTTGCTGCGCTAGGCGTCTCGTTGTTACTGTCGTCGTGGTGAGCGTGCTGCACACTAGCTTATGGGCAATAGTTGCTGCAACGCCGTGGCCGCTTGATGCGAAAAATGTTACTTCTTCTAACAACAAAGCCAGCAATTGCTGGCTTTGTTGTTTATCGAGCTATTCGCAATCTAATCATCAGTAATGTAGTCATGACTCATATAACTAAACCCATGCTGCTGTTAGACAACATGGTGTCGATGGGTATTACTGCTGAGTATTGATTTTTAAACCAAAGGCTTTGCCAAAAAATGAATCTTTGAGCCATTGCGGCCGTTGCTCGGCATTGGCTACTTCTTCAATAATGGCGACGTTAATATCGGTGAAAACGGCACCGGCATCGTAGCGGATGGGGCCGAAATCTTTGGTCAGGCCCGCAACATCGTCAGTGGGTTTGTGATAATGCTTGGCAAAAAACTTACCCCAAATCTCACCACCTTTTTGCGCTGGATCTTTTGAGGTAAAGCCCGTCATCAGGAACACCGCGGGCACACCTTTTTTTACCAAAGTGTAGTGATCTGAGCGGGTAAAAATGGCCTGCTCCGGCATTGGATCGGCACTTAATTTAATGCCGTGTTTCGCCGAGGCGCGGCCGACGGTACCACCCAGCGTCGAGTGATTGGCACCAAAAGCTACCATATCGGCAAATGGATAGAGCAGCACGGGCATATCAAGGTTGACGTTGGCGACTAGTGAAGCAATTGGTTTCACTGGGTAATGTGCAAAATAGTCCGCACCTAACAAACCTTTTTCTTCACCGGTTACCGCCAAAAACAAAATTGACCGTTTCGGTTTTAGCGCAGACTGGCTATATAGACGCGCCGTTTCTAACAAAATAGCAACGCCGGCGGCGTTATCCATCAAACCGTTATTGATTTTATCTTTGGAGCGTAAGTCGTTACCAATACCAATGTGATCCGAATGGGCAGTGACCACCACATATTCGTTTTTAAGCGTTGGATCTGAACCTTCCAATACAGCGGCGACGTTCTGGCTTTGGATCATGCTGTGGGTTGATTCGCGCGTCAAACTGGCCGACGATGGCAGAGGGAACCCCGTTGGCACCTCTTTCTTTTCCAGCTTGGCATAAATCTGCGCTAAGCTTTGTGGCGCGCCGCTGAACAACGCTTTGGCAGCATCCATGTGCATGTAAGCATTTACTTTAATTTCTGGATAGTCTTTTTCTGCCACACCTTGCGCATTGACCCAGCTCAAATCCGGGCTATTTAAATACAACAAGCTATTGGCATAAGGCCTTGTTTTTTCTGCATCCGGCGTGTGCACTGTGATAATGCCGATGGCACCATGCTCGGCGGCTAACCGGGTTTTTTGTGAGCTTAAATGCGCCGCTTCTTCACTGGGTAATTTGTGCGGACGGCCAGGCAAAATCACCACAATTTTGCCTTTGACATCCAAGCCTGCGTAATCATCGATGCCAAATTCCGCTGAGACCATACCAAAACCGACAAACACTAATTCGGCATTGACGGCGATTTTGCCATCATGGCTACTGGAGCGGGTGATGAAGTGTTTTGGATAAGGCACCGAGGTGTCGACGCCCTTATGGTGCAATGTCAGCCCTGCACTGTGTTTGACTAACTGGCTTTTTTTCAGATTAAGCTTTTGGAAATAACTCTGCTCTGCACCCATTTGGTCACCGGCAGGTTGAAGCCCCAGTTGTTTAAAATTGCTGGCAATATATTGGCTGGCAATTAAATGACCCTGACTGCCGGTGTCACGGCCTTCGAGAGCATCGTCGGCTAAAAACGCCATATGAGCTTCGATACGGTGCGCATCGGCGGCAATTTGGGTGTTGGTGGTCGGCGCAACGGCTGTTTGGCTGCTCGCGCAGGCGCCAAGCAACAATAAAGATGACAAGGTCATCCAGGGTTTGATTGACATATCTGTTCCAAAAAATACGAAATGTTGAGGGGGCTGACTTCGTGTGGTCAGGTTAGTAACAAGAGAGATTACCATGAAAAGAAAAAGCCGCCGTAGTGGCGGCCGATAAACTGCGGCGAATGGTGAGAATTAAGCGCTAAAACTTGACGGCTAACGGGAAATTTCAGCTGCAGCGCAAAGTTTCACTGTGGCTGGTTATCCCGATTTTTCGCTGTCACTATCATGTTGTCTGGCGTCAATAAATTCAGGTACTTTTATCGCCAGTACCTTATCAATCCGTTTGCCGTCCATATCGATAATTTCCAACGACCAAGCGCCGACCTGCACTTTGTCAGCAGTCTGCGGCATTTTGCCAAGCAGATACATAATCAAGCCATTAAGTGTTTGATAGCGGTTGCTTTCTTCTTCAGGTAATTTATTGATATTTAAAGCATCTTTTAAATCGATCACCGGCAATAGGCCGTCCAGTAATAATGAACCATCGGCGCGGCTAATGACCATCATATCTTCGCCGCTATCCGGTGTGAATTCGCCGGTGAGCGCTTCCATCAAATCTAATAACGTGACCAGACCTTTTAAATCACCATATTCGTCGACAACAAGCACCATTTGGCTGCCGGAGGTGCGAAAGTGATCCAGCAACTCCATGCCGGTTAAACTGTCTGGTACGAAGTTACAAGGTTGCGACAAGGCTGATAAATCAGTCAGATTACCGGTCACCGATTGCACCAATAATTGCTTCGTCGACACCACCCCAATTAAATCATCCGCATTACCACGACATACCGGAAACCGTGAATGCGGCGACTGGGTGAGTAGTTTTAGATTGTCTTCGATTGAATGCTCAACATCTAAAAACACAATGTCAGAGCGGGGCACCATCAATGATGAAATGCTGCGCTCATCCAACCGGAACACGTTCTTTACCATGGTGTGTTCGTTGTGTTCAATGACACCAGAGCTGGAGCCTTCGAGAAGCAAAGCATGAATGTCTTCGTGTGTTACGTTTGAATTTTGATTTTGGGTAAAACCAAACAGCCGCATTAAGGTATGAGTCGAGCCTGATAATAACCAAACAAAAGGTTTAGTTAAAAAAGCGAGCATTAACATTGGTTTTGCCATCACACAGGCAATGCTCTCGGCGCTGATTTGTCCAATACGTTTTGGCACGAGTTCACCCACCACGATAGAGACATAGGTCACCACAATGACCACCAGCACGGTGGCAAAAATGGAGCTGAAGTCAGCTGGCATGCCAAGCTCCTGCAGCCAGATGGCAAAAGGACCGGCTAAAATGGCTTCACCAAAAATACCGTTTAGAATGCCGATGGAGGTGATGCCAATTTGGACGGTCGATAAAAACTGAGTTGGATCTTCGGCTAGTTTCAACGCAATAGCGGCGGAGGAATTGCCGTTATGCGCGAGCGCGGTCAATCTTGATTTGCGGGCAGTGACGATGGCAATTTCAGACATGGCAAAAATGCCATTCAGTAGGATCAAACTAACGAGGACCAGGATTTCCATACAAACCATTTTGTGACTAAGAGGCGGCGAGTATATCAAAAAGTTTTACCGATACCACAGCTTTAGCGCAGCGATTTATCGTCCTGCCTAAGCGCTCAACATTGTGCTCAACATTGTGCGCAACATTGCGCTCAACATCTTTGTAAACTGATGTGTTGCTCCCTCAGCGCGTAAAAAACTTGGTCGGCGTCAGTACGAAGTTCAGCGGCACATCCCAAGGTTCGGTAGGGACTTGGTCAACTTGCTGGCATTGATGGGCGAGACCTGCCAATAACGGCGCAGGTTGGCAAAATACCGCGTTGGCAAGCGTCCGATCATAAAAACCTCCGCCCATTCCCATCCGATTACCTTGTTGATCAAAAGCCACCAGTGGTAAACCTATCAGTTCGAGTTCGGGCAGCGCTTTGACCTTAGTGGCATCAAGCTCTGGTTCGGCGATCCCAAATTTATTCTGCGTCATCGGCGTGTCTGGGGAGTACTGTTGAAAGACTAAAAATCCTGTTTTATACGGATGTAAAATCGGTAAATACACCGATTTGCCTTGTTGCCATAACGCCTGAATTAGCGGAGCCGTATCCAGCTCGCCATCGTTCGACAAGTAAAGCGCAATATGTTGCAGGTTGGCCAGTTGGGGTTGCGTGATAAATTGCAGCACTAAAGCTTCGGCGGCAAGTTGTTGCTGCTCGGGGCTTAGGGCTTGGCGACGCTGGCGCACTAATTGGCGTAGTTGATTTCGAAAAGCGGTATTATCTTGCAACGGCGACATCCTTCAACTGCAAATTTTCGCTGCTTTATCATGCCATCGTAACAGCTCTTGCGGCGAACATTTAGAAATAATCTTCGGCAAAACTAGCATCACTTCGACATTTAAAGCGGCTTATGTAGAAGCTGGATTTATGAAAGACAAAAAATTAATAAACAAGCGCAGGTAAATCAGAGGAAAGTATAGGACTACAACAAAAAACAAGACAAAACGTAGGTGTTCTCGAGGTTGCCGTGTCAAACGTTAGCCTCGAACCATAGGCTCAAGGCGGAACTCAGATCAGCACCGCAGGCTTCCCGGTACGAGCCAGGCTTGCACAATAGCGCTGGAAAAGAATTCCTATGTATAAACAATTATCGGCTCGGGGACATCGGCTTGATCACAAACAACCCAGAGAACAATCTCAGTATATCACCGGAATAAGCCGCTGGAACCCCTATTCTGCGTTCTTTTTCAGATCCAGTAACTCATTGCATAAATTTAACGCAATCATCAGTAACACGTCCTCGGCACCATGTACCCCCGGCTGATAACGGGTTTTACCCACTCTTTCTTCCAATTCCAGCATGGCATTTTGCAGTTTTTCTTCCTGCCCCGCCGGACAGGCAATTTTCATATGGCGGCCTAACACTGAAACCGTCAGTTGTTTTGGTTTTGGTTTGGTCGGTTGCGGGTCAGAGTTTTGCTTTTTCGGGTACATATAATCCTTCAATCTTGCAACAAATGAGGTTCAGGTTTAACCGGATAGCGCTCGTTGACTTGGCGCTGTCGGGCACTGGTGATAGCATAGTGTTCATGTTTACTGTCATGGCAACCTTCAATGAATTCTCAACTGCTTAACTACGACCACTGGACCAGTCAACTTGATCAAAATTCGGTGATGGCTGCAGCTGCCGAGTTACATGGTTTGATTGCAGGCATGCTCAGCGCCGGTGTCCCGGCTGACTCTGCAGCGATTTTACCAGTATTGTATGATTTCTTAAACGACGGACAGGCCCTGAATGCACAATTAAAAACGGCCATTGAACAATTAATCAACGAAACATCAAAGCAACTGGCTGACGATGAGTACAGTCTGCAATTGTTGCTGCCAACTGACGACGACGCCATGCCAGAACGATTGGAAGCTTTGGTCGAATGGTCACAAGCATTTTTGGTTGGTTTTGCTATTCAACAGACTGATTTATCCTTGGTATCGGTTGATGTGCGGGATGCGATTGAACAATTATCCGAAGTGACCCGTATTGATATTTATACCGAAGATGACGCCAGCGAAGCCGAGAACGAAGAGTCTTATTATTTGGTGCTGGAACATGTCCGTTTAATGGTCTTGACCTGCTTTAACGAAGTTGGACAAAAATTTACGATTAGCGAAGTTCCGACTAAAACCCTGCATTAATTTGCATTAATTTGCATTAATTTGCATTAGTTTGCATTGATATTCAATAACAGCAATTTTAGTCCGGAGTGAAAGATGTCAGTTGCCCATTGTTGTTCTCGCCGTGCAAAGCTTGCGGCTAGTTTACCTTTAAATTCAGTACTTTTAGTGCCGTCGGCTGTGGAAATTACCCGGAGCCGTGATACCGAGTTTGCTTTTCGTCAGGACAGCGACTTTACCTACCTGACCGGTTTTCCCGAACCCGATGCGCTGCTGATTATGCAAAAGTCAGCGGCCGGTGACATCAGTGAAGTGTTGCTCTGTCGGCCGAAAGACGAGCTTGCCGAAGTGTGGCAAGGGCGGCGTTTTGGCGCACAGCAAGCGGCGGTACAATTTGGGCTGCCAGCGCTTGCCAATACTTCGTTGGACGTCGAATTATTAACTGCGCTGAATCAGAAAACCACGCTGATGTATGCACAGGGTTCATATGCCGCATTTGATAATTTGGTGAACAACACGCTGGCGACTTTGCGCAAATACCCGAAACGTGGTTATGCCGCACCAACCCAAGTACTTGATTTACGTCCGGTCATTGCCGAATTACGGTTATTTAAAGATGAAGCAGAAGTGGCCGTTATGCGCCAAGCAGGTCTCATCAGTGCACAAGCACATGTCAAAGCGATGCAAGTGTGTAAACCAGGGCTGTGGGAATATCAGTTAGAAGCCACCATTCGCCATCATTTTGCGATGCAAGGCGCCCGGGAGTGTGGTTATAACACGATTGTCGGTGGTGGCGAAAATGGCTGCATTTTGCACTACACCGAGAATAATGCGCAGCTCAAAGACGGCGATTTAGTGCTGATTGACGCCGGCTGTGAGTTGCAGGGCTACAGCGCCGATATCACGCGTACTTTTCCAGTTAATGGCAAATTTAGCGCCGAACAGGCGGCGTTATATCAGGTAGTGCTAAACGCGCAATACGCTGCCTGCGCGGCAGTCAAGCCAGGCAATAGTAGTAAAGACACCTTAGCGGCCGCCATTGCCGAATTGACAGCTGGCTTATTAACACTGGGTATTTTACAAGGTGATCTGGCCACGCTTATTTTGGACCTCGCGTGCAAAAAGTATTTTATTCATGGGCTTGGCCATTGGTTAGGATTAGATGTGCACGACGTTGGCGCTTATAAAGTCAATGATGTCGAACGGCCGTTTGAACCCGGCATGGTGCTGACAATTGAGCCTGGCCTGTATATTCCAACCGGTTCCGATTGTGATAGCAAGTGGTGGGGCTTAGCGGTTCGGATTGAAGATGATTTGCTGGTCGTGAACGATGGGCATCTGAATCTGACGGATTTTGTCCCCAAAGAAATCAGCGCCATTGAACAATTAATGGCTAACGAGTCGCAATAACCTAAGGAAGCGCAGTGACGGCAACGGTGGATAAATTTGACTTGGTGATTGCCGGCGGTGGCATGACCGGCGCCATGTTAGCGCAAGTATTGTTATCACAGCATAGCGCTTTACGGATCGCCATCGTCGAACAAAGCACCGCTGCGGCGCAATCGTCAATTGACCAAGCCGCGCCAACGAGCAGTTTCGACGGCCGTAGTATTGCGCTGGCAGCAGGCAGTGTCGAATTGTTGCACCAATGGGGCTTATGGCAAGAGCTGGCGGCACAGGCTTGTGCGATCCAACAAATTCAGGTGTCGGATCGTGGCCATTTTGGTAAAACTTATCTTCATGCAGCGGAATTTAACCGGCAAAGTCTGGGCCAAGTGCTGGAAATTGATGGGCTTGGCGCTTTGTTGTATGCCAAATTGGCTAAATATAGCGGCCAAGGCCGCTTGCACTGGTATCGGCCAGATCACATCATTCAACTGGATGCAACGCCAGATTTCCGCCAGTTACAACTTGCCAGCGGCCAAACCTTACACACCAAACTGCTAATCATCTGTGAAGGCGGCGACTCGCCAACCCGGCAACTGGCGGGCATGCGCTTCACGCAGCAATCCTATGAACAGTCGGCGGTGATCGCCAATATCGGGGTGCTGGAACCACATCAGCAGATAGCGTTTGAACGTTTTACTGAACATGGTCCTATCGCGTTGTTACCGCTTTCGCAGCAACGCTATTCGTTGGTGTGGACTTTGCCGCCGCTTGAGGCGCAGCGGGTGCAACAGCTCAGTGACGAACAATTTTTACAGCAACTACAGCAGGCCTTTGGTTATCGCGCGGGTGTGCTGCAAAGTGTTGGCCAGCGGCAAGTCTACCCATTGCTGTTGAAGTATTGTGCTGAACCTTCAGCGCACCGCTTGTTATTGTGTGGCAACAGTTTGCACAACCTGCATCCAATCGCGGGTCAGGGCTTTAATTTAGCGCTGCGGGATATTGTGGCCATCAACGAATTAATTGGCCAACATCTGGCGGATATCGGCAGTTATGCTTTGTGCCGCAAGTATCAGCAGTTGCGACAGCCCGATGTGGCACAAGTGATTAGTTTTACCGATGCGTTAGTACGGTTATTTTCCAACGACAGTAAATTAGTAGCGTTTGGCCGCAGTCTTGGGCTTAGTGCGTTAATGCGCTGCGATATGCTTAAAACCATATTTGCTAACCAAAGCATGGGGTTAAGCCCTATTTTGCGTCAACAACAGGCGCTTCGAACGCTGGCGGCGAACTCGTCGCAGATCAAGGATTAAAGCATGCAGACTTGGGACGTAGTGATTGTCGGTGCTGGCAGTGCCGGTCTCACTTTAGCGTTATTGCTGGCGTTGGGTGAGCACACTCAACAACTAAAAATTCAAGTGTTGGACCAAGGTGATGCGCCCGTGCCGCAACCGGCTACCTTTGCTAGGGTGAGTGCGTTGAATTTAGCCTCAAACCGGTTATTGACCAAACTAGGGGTCTGGCCTCATCTGACTGCCAACCCAGCTTATCAGCAGATGGAGGTGTGGGAAGCCGATAGCTTTGCACGCATTTCATTTGATGCCCAGTCGTTGGGTTTGCCAGCGCTTGGTTTTATTGTTGATAACGAGCAATTACGGCAACAGTTGTATGCGCGGGTGCAACAATTGCCGCAGATCAGTTGCCGGTTTGGCGTGAAGATCACAACTATTAATAGCTCTGCTGAGCAAAATCTACTGCAATTGCAAGATGGTCAGATGGTGCTCGCGAAGTTGCTGGTGGGTGCTGATGGCGCCAATTCATTTGTGCGGCAACAGCTGCAAATGCCAATCGCATTTTGGGATTACGAGCAACATGCAGTGGTCGCAATGGTAACAACGGCTGCGCCGCATCAACAAACGGCCAGGCAAGTGTTTTTACCGACCGGGCCTTTGGCGCTGCTGCCACTGGCTGACCCACATCGGTGTTCAATTGTCTGGAGCACCACGCCTGAACAAGCGGCCAGTTTGCTGGCGGCTGATCCGGTCAGCTTTAATCAGCAATTAACGGCAGCAAGCAATGCGGTATTGGGGATGGTGGAACTTAGCGGTGATGCGGCGGTGTATCCGCTTCGCATGCGTTACGCTAAACAGTGGTTTACCCAACAAGCGGTGCTGGTTGCCGACGCCGCACACACCATTCATCCGTTAGCCGGGCAGGGCATGAACCTCGGGCTGATGGATGTCGCCGCATTAGCAGAACTAATCAATCAGCAACTAGCAGAGCAGGGTTGTTTGGTCGATCAGCGGCTGCTGCGTAAGTACGAACGCTGGCGAAAAAGTGAAGCACAACAGATGATTGCAGCGATGGAGCTGTTTAAACGCGGCTTTGGCAGCCAACTTAAATTGCCGAAGCTGGTCAGAGCTGTTGGCATGAAGTTGACGGATCACACACCCTTATTGAAGCAGAAAATTATGGCTGCAGCACTAGGTAACAGTGGTGATTTGCCGCAATTGGCAAGGCCGGATCTCGTCAAACTATAATGTGATGTTCGTGGTATAAGATATACAGTTTTCGCGTTGGCGGTTATTTCGCATTACTAAATCTAATGAAATTAGGGCTGTTTGCCGCCTGACCCATCGGCTATAATCGGCGCCATCTTTTAGCGATACCCGTAATGATGCTGTCGATTTCAGCAAAATTGCCGGGCAGAAGCCGCAGTGAAATTTACCCAAAAGCATTGAAGATGCGGGTAGGCGCCGAGTGAGTGAGACCCCAGGAACATAGCTGTCTATGTGACTGGGGTGAATGAGCGAAGGCAACAACCCCGCACCTTCAAGGATGAAGGGTAAAAGTGGCATACTGTCAGACAAGCTGGAACTGCAGTACCTTTACTACCCTATGACAATAGCTGGTGCCCACATCAGCGCAGAGGATGGTACAGATGGCTCAACAAACTGTGTTAATTGGCAAACATCTCGAAGCAGGCGCTAAAGTCGTCGATTTCCATGGCTGGGATATGCCACTGCATTACGGCTCTCAAATTGAAGAACACCACGCGGTTCGTACCGATGCTGGTATGTTCGACGTTTCTCACATGACCATTGTTGACCTGACAGGCGCGCGTACTCGCGAATTCCTGCGTTATTTAGTGGCCAACGATGTCGCTAAATTAACGGTGCCTGGCAAAGCGCTGTACACCGGCATGCTGAATGCCGCTGGCGGTGTAATTGACGACCTGATTGTTTATTTCATGACTGAAACCTTCTTCCGCCTAGTGGTGAACTCGGCCACCCGCGAAAACGATCTGGCGTGGATCAGCGCCCAGGCGAAAGCCTTTGATGTCACTGTGACCGAGCGTCCTGAATTTGCAATGATCGCCGTGCAAGGGCCGAATGCTAAGGCTAAAGTTGCGACCTTATTATCTCAAGACCAATTGGCCGCTGTTGCTGGCATGAAGCCATTTTTTGGCGTGCAAGCGGGCAATCTGTTTATCGCCACCACCGGTTACACCGGTGAAGATGGTTACGAAATTTCCTTACCTAACGAAGCTGCCCCGGATTTCTGGCAACAACTGCTGGATGCGGGCGTAAAACCTGCAGGTTTAGGCGCGCGTGATACCCTGCGCTTAGAAGCGGGCATGAACCTGTACGGTCAAGATATGGACGAAACGGTATCACCACTGGCCGCTAACATGGGCTGGACCATCGCGTGGGAACCGAGCGATCGTAACTTTATTGGCCGCACTGCCCTAGAAATACAACGCGCTGCCGGTACTTATAAACTGGTTGGCTTAGTGATGGAGCAAAAAGGTGTGCTGCGTCATGGTCAAAAAGTGATTGTTGAGGGCGGTGAAGGCGAAATTACTTCAGGTACTTTTTCACCAACTTTGGGGTACAGTATTGCGATGGCTCGCGTGCCGGCTTCGGTTGGCGACAGTGCAGAAGTGGATATCCGTGGTAAATTAGTACCCGTAAAAGTGGTGAAACCGTCTTTTGTGCGTATGGGCAAAAAAGTCATCTAAACTAGCTTGGCACAGGCAGGCGCAAGCAGTCTGCCGGTGAAAAAACAACAAACATAAATACTGTATAAGGTCTGAGGAACGAACATGAGCACTATCCCACAAGAATTAAAATACGCATCATCACACGAATGGGTTCGCAGCGAAGGTAACGGCGTTTATACCGTTGGTATTACTGAACACGCACAAGACCTGTTAGGCGATATGGTGTTTGTTGAATTGCCAGACGTGGGTGACACTGTTGCTCAGGGCGACGATGTTGCAGTGGCTGAATCGGTCAAAGCGGCTTCTGATATCTATGCTCCTATCTCAGGTGAAGTTGTTGCAGTGAACGAAGCACTGAACGATTCGCCAGAAACAGTGAACAGCGCACCTTATGCCGACGGCTGGTTGTTCCAGATCAAAGCATCTGACGAAGCCGAAGTGGCTGGTTTATTAGACGCTGCGGGTTACGCAGCTGCTATCGCCGAATAAGCTAGATATATTCAATAAGACCCCGCAGTAAAGCGGGGTTTTGTTTTATCTCGAACATTCGCTTGAATATTAAAAAATATTTACCCTAAATCATTGATGTTGCAGTTAGGCCACGGTGGATACCGCGGCAACTGAATGAGTCCCCAGGAGCATAGTTATCCTATGTGACTGGGGCGAGTGAAGGCGGCCAACACCGCTGCAACTTCAAGGATGACGGGTAAATTGTAAGTAAATGAGTAACAGGTTGGGCTAAGTTGATTTTTGTCGCGTATTGACAAGGTCAGCAGCGCCAAACCGTTGCCCCCGTTAAGCTTTTTAGGAAATTCCAGGCATGACCACTTCTGTGAAAACCCTGTCGCAACTTGCGAATCATCAAGAATTTATCGCGCGCCATATCGGTCCAAATGCTGTGGAAACGCAAGCAATGCTGACCGAATTGGGTGTTAACAGTGTCGAAGAGCTGATTGCGCAAACGGTACCCGCTGGTATTCGTTTGACCACGCCATTGAATACAGGCGAAGCGACCACAGAAGCGGATGCACTGGCGTACTTAAAAGCCGCTGCCAGCAAAAACAAAATGTATAAATCTTACATTGGCATGGGCTACCACCCAACGCATACACCAAACGTCATTTTGCGTAACGTGCTGGAAAACCCAGGTTGGTACACCGCTTACACGCCGTACCAGCCGGAAATTGCCCAGGGCCGGTTAGAAGCGCTGCTCAATTTCCAACAAGTGTCGTTAGATTTAACCGGCATGGAGCTGGCATCAGCTTCGTTACTGGATGAAGCGACGGCCGCTGCTGAAGCGATGGCGCTGGCAAAACGTGTCACCAAGAACAAATCAAACAGCTACTTCATTGCCGATGATGTACACCCACAAACGATTGACGTGGTGCGTACCCGTGCCGAAATGTTTGGTTTTGAAACGATTGTGGGTAAAGCCGCTGATGCCGTGAACCACGATGTGTTTGGTGCGCTGATCCAATACCCGTCAACCACCGGTGAAGTGCGCAACGATGCACAGCTGATTGCTGATTTAAAAGCGAAAAAAGCTATTGTTGCCGTGGTGACTGACCCAATGGCACTGCTGTTGTTAACATCACCAGGTGAGTTAGGCGCTGATGTTGTGGTAGGTTCTGCCCAGCGTTTTGGTGTGCCAATGGCCTTTGGTGGCCCACACTCTGCGTTTTTTGCCACCCGTGATGATTACAAGCGTTCGATGCCAGGCCGGATTATCGGGGTGTCGAAAGACCGCCGTGGTAATCAGGCACTGCGCATGGCAATGCAAACACGTGAGCAGCATATCCGTCGCGAAAAAGCCAACTCGAACATCTGTACCGCGCAAGTATTGCTGGCCAATATGGCCTCGTTCTACTGTGTCTATCACGGCCCGGTCGGATTAAAAAATATCGCCGAACGTATTCACCGCTCTGCCGACGTGTTTGCGGCAGGTTTAACCGCCAAAGGCGTGAAACTGGCCCACAGCACCTGGTTTGATACCGTTACTTTTAGCGTCGCTGATCGCAGCGCAGTGATTGCCCGTGGTTATACCGCTGGCGTGAACTTCCGTACCGACTTAGCCGATACCTTAAGTGCTTGTTTCCACGAACAAACGTCTGCTGCTGATATCGCCGAGCTATTTGACGTGGTGTTCGGTGCTGGCCATGGTTTAGATGTTGCGGCACTGGATGCCGGCATTGTTGCCAACGGCTCGAACTCTATTCCAGCGGATTTAGTGCGTAATTCACCTTATTTAACGCACCCGGTATTTAACCAGTATCACAGCGAAACTGACATGCTGCGTTATATCAAAAAGCTGGAAAACAAAGACTTAGCGTTGAACCATGCGATGATTTCGTTAGGTTCTTGCACCATGAAGTTAAACGCCACCGCCGAGATGATCCCGGTGACCTGGCCAGAATTTGCGTCATTACACCCATTCGTGCCAAAAGATCAGGCCGAAGGTTATTACCAAATGATTGGCGAATTGGCCGATTGGCTGGTGAACATCACTGGCTACGACCAAATGTCGATGCAGCCAAACTCGGGTGCGCAGGGCGAATACGCTGGCATGATTGCGATTCGTAAATATCACGAAAGCCGTGGTGATTCACACCGCAACATCTGCTTAATTCCAGTCTCGGCGCACGGTACTAACCCTGCGACAGCTGCAATGGCCAGCTTTGAAGTGGTGTTGGTCGATTGTGATAAACGCGGCAACATCGACATGGCGGATTTAAAAGCCAAAGCCGAAGCGGTGTCTGATAAGTTAGCGGCCATTATGGTGACGTACCCTTCTACCCACGGCGTGTTTGAAGAATCTATTCGCGAGCTGTGTGACATTGTGCACGCGCACGGTGGCCAGGTGTATATGGACGGCGCCAACATGAACGCCCAGGTTGGCGTGACGTCACCAGGCTTTATCGGTGCTGACGTATCGCATTTAAACCTGCACAAAACTTTCTGTATTCCACACGGTGGTGGCGGCCCAGGCATGGGTCCTATCGGCGTCAAAAAACAGCTGGCAGCATTTTTGCCAAACCACGCTGTGGTGAAAATTGAAGATACCGGCGCCAACAACGGTGCGGTTGCTGCCGCGCCATTTGGTAGCGCCGGCATTCTGCCAATCAGCTGGATGTACATTAAGATGATGGGTGGCGACGGTTTACGGCAAGCCACGGAAATTGCCATTTTGAATGCCAACTACATGGCAACCAAGTTAGACTCAATGTTCCCGGTATTGTACAAAGGTAGCAACGGCCGCGTGGCGCACGAATGTATTATCGATATGCGTCCGTTAAAAGAAGCCACTGGCGTGACTGAAATGGACATTGCCAAACGCTTGATGGACTACGGTTTCCACGCGCCAACCATGTCTTTCCCAGTAGCCGGCACTTTAATGATTGAGCCGACTGAGTCTGAATCTAAAGTGGAAATGGACAAATTTATCGAAGCAATGACCGCCATTCGCGCTGAAATTGCTAAGGTAGAAGCAGGCGAGTGGACGGCGGACAACAGCCCGCTGCACTTCGCGCCGCACACCATGGCCGATATTTTCGACGCCAATTGGGACCGTGTGTACGACCGTCAATACGCCGCTTTCCCAGCGCCATATGTGGCCGACAACAAGTTCTGGCCAACCGTGACGCGGATTGACGACGTTTATGGCGACCGCAATTTAATGTGTGCTTGCCCAAGCCCGGAAGATTATCGTTAATAAAATTAGTTCGTTAACGAGCTATCACAACAACCGGCGCCAACAATAGCGCCGGTTTTTTTATGGTGAAAATACGCCAAAAGCAGGCAGAAGTGAATTCCGTAGGCTCGAGAGGTGCGGCGTCAGCAAGCAAACGTCCGAAACAAAAAATCGTCATTGAACTTCCATTTTTATCACATGCGCTTTCATCACATTTGCTTTCATCATGTTTGTAACAGCAACGACAACGGGCTTTTCACTGCATTCCCGCCGCGTTGCAGCACATGGGTATAAATTTGCGTGGTCTTCACATCGCTATGACCAAGTTGTTCCTGCACGGTACGAATATCGACACCTGCTTCGAGTAGATGGGTGGCAAAACTATGGCGTAAGGTGTGGCAGGTGACGTTCTTTTGGATTTTGGCTAAATAGGCTGCTGATTTGATGGCGCGGCGCAAGGTGGTTTCGTCCAGATGATGGCGTCGAATGAGAGTCGATTCTGGATCGCGACTGAGCTGATAAGACGGAAACAGATATTGCCAAGCCAGTGACTTCGGTGCCGCAGGATATTTGCGGGCCAAGGCAAAAGGCAACCAGACTCCGGCATAATCTGGGTTAAACAAATCTGCTTGAAAATACTCATCGACCTTTTTGATCTGCGCTTGCAGCGCTGGCACCAACTCTGGCGCTAATGTCACCCGACGGTTTTTATTGCCTTTGCCTTGCCACACCATCACCGAAAGATAGTCAAAGTCGATATCTTTGACCCGCAGTCTGACGGCTTCCATTAATCGTAAACCACTGCCATACAGTAGTTGCGCGAGCAATTTATAACGCGGATCAATACCAAACAATAGTTGCTGCACTTCTAGCCGAGTGAGCACCACCGGCAATTTTTGTGGCGTACGGGCTTTGTTAAAATCCAGCTGAATAGCCAATGGACGGCGCAAAATATGCCGGTATAAAAAGGCTAAGGCATTTAACGCCGTCGCCTGAGTTTTAACTGCGACATGGCGCTCGTTGGCCAAATAGGACAAAAAGCGTTCGACATCAGCATCACCCAAATCGGCTGGATGTTGCTTTTTATGAAACAAAATAAAGAACTTAATCCAGTACAAATAGGTTTCAATGGTGCGCTTGGCGTAACGCTGCAGCATCATCCGTTCGCGGACAAAATCTAAAAATGGCGAGGCCATGATACCTCCACAATTAACTGTCGTTATATACAGTAGTTTAACTGAGTTTTTTTGCCACCGTCTCGCGGGCACGAAACCGTTGTTGAGCAGGCTTGTTTTGGTTAACTTGGGTAGAAGTGGTTGATTTAATGTGGGTAAAAGGTTAACTTCTTTTGAGTAAAATTCATGAAAGAATGCAGCAGAATTTGCGTCTTGCGGGTTCTGTCCATTTTATTAAGTTGTTAGGTGTAAATCTGAATGAGACTGTCTCAAGCGCTACCTGGATTATTCAAAGAGATAGAGTTTGGGCTGAAAGAAATTGGAGAAAATGAATTAGCATCTTCATTAAGAGATTTAGAAATCGTCGGAAGATGTACCTGCGACGATGATAGTTGCGGTACGTTCTATACGTTACAAAAATCAACATGGCAGGGCAAACCGTTAAAACAAGTGACTCCACAGGTCGATGGCTTGTTTACAATTGATGTTTTTCAAGGCCAATTGGTATGTGTCGAAATTTTCAACCGCACTGATGTCACTAATAAAATTAACGTGCTATTTCCACTCAACACCTAACAAGTGGTTCAAATCGTTCGCTTCGCTCTCTGGGACGGGCTAAAGCCCGCCCCTTAACCAAACGTTAGCTTGCAAAAGCAAAGTCGGTGTAAATGTGCTTTTTCGGCACGTTCGGTCGTGTCACGTGATCGTTTCGATAACGTCGGTTTTCATCAGCCAGTGAGCTCAGCAAACTGGCGTTAAAAAGTAATTAAATTCGTTGGCGTCGTGCGCCAACGACCCGGGTGGTAGCGTG
>JBBKWN010000048.1:0-7916 GCA_037968955.1 Rheinheimera sp.
TAATACTTAATACTTAATACCTAACACTTAATGCCGCCTATCAAACCTGTTGTTCATTTAGGCTTGCAATTGTCCGCCAATCCAACATTGCTGAGCCTGACCTGTCTCGTCCAGTAAGACAAAATCAGCCCGATAGCCCGGCGCAATCCGACCCATCGAGGTTGATTTACCAATAAACTCAGCCGGATACAAACTGGCCATTCGTAGCGCTTCTGTTTGTGTAACCTCCAGTTCAGTCACCGCGTATTGCACAGCGCCCGCCATATTCAGCACCGAGCCGGCTAACTGGCCACTTTCGGCGGTCAGCTTGTTACCGGTGCGGGTGACTTTACCGTCAAAAAAATTAAACTCAGTATCCGTAGTGCCTACCGGTGACATGGCGTCAGTGACAATCAGTAATTTCCCCCGCGGTTTGGACGCCAATGCTAATTTGGCCGCGGTGGGATGCACATGATAGCCATCGAAAATAATGCCGCACCAAGTGTCCGGATTGGCCAATGCCACCCCAACCATGCCAGGCTCCCGCGAAGTTAATGGCGACATCGCATTATATAAATGGGTAAAACCAGTAGCGCCAGCAGCAATCGCTGCGTCCACGCTCGCACCATCGGCATTCGAGTGTCCTAGGCAAACAATCACGCCAAGTGCGACCAATTGCGAAATTTGCGCTGGCGAGATATTTTCCGGCGCCACCGTCACCATTTTCACCCCCAGATCAGTGCGGGCATAAATGGCCAGTTCTTGTTCCGATAATGGCCTGATAAATGCCTGCGGATGCACGCCTTTTTTTGGCACCGATAAATGTGGCCCTTCAAAATGCACACCCAGCACACCGGGCAATTTGCAGGCAATCGCCTCAGCAATCACATCGGCAGTTTGTTGCATCACTGCAATCGAGTCAGTAATGACAGTCGGTAATAAGGCGCTGCTGCCAAAACTAGCGTGCGCCTTGACCATCGTCCGCAAAGTTTGGATAGTCGGCGCGGAATTAAACAACACCCCGCCGCCGCCATTCACCTGCACGTCAATAAAACCAGGCGCCAACGTCAGGTTTTGTACTTCGGCGGCACTGGTTGCTGTGACAGCATCAATCAAGCCATTGCTAAAACTAACAACAACATTGTGTTGCCACTGTTCGCCATCAAATAACTTTGCTACTGCAATTTGTTGTCTACTCACACTTGTTCCTGTTGGTCGGCTATCGAAAAGTAGGTCTGCCAGCATTACACCGTTTTTGTGACTTTATTCAGTCCCGGTGGTGCATCTGGGTTCACGCCACGACTGCGAGCAACCGCTTCGACATCAAGGTAAAACCGCTGCAAGACCAACAGTGGCAACACACGAGGATGCGAGACTAAGTCGCCATGGTCTAAATGCACCAAACTGGCGCCGCGGCTTTGCACTTCACGAATTTGCAACTGGTGCGCGGCATAAGCTTCGTCATGCACCGTTACATCTATAATGGCGAATTGATCTTTGACCAGTGTCACCGGGCCATGTAAAAACTCGGCACTGGAAAAAGCTTCGGCATGAATACCACACACTTCTTTTAACTTCAGCGCAATTTCACGGGCAACGGCATAACCCGGACCTCGGCCTAACACCACACCATGTTTCACGTTCGCCACACTAGCGGCCGTCAATTGCGCTGGCAACGCCTGTGCTTGCAACAATAATTCAGGTAACGCGTTGACTGCTTGCAATAATTCAGGCTGCTGCGACCACACCGCGACCAGTTGCAACAACGCACTTAATGTCGCCAAATAACTCTTGGTTGCGGCGACAGCTTTTTCTACGCCGACAAACAACGGCACCACAAAATCAGCTTGCTCAGCCAACGGCGACGTGGTGTCGTTGACGAATGCCACCACCATCGCACCGGCGTTTTTTGCCATCGCCACTTGCGCCAAAATGTCTGGACTGCGACCGGACTGCGAAATCACCAACACCAACGCGTCGCGTAGCTGCAATTGCTTGTTATACACACTGGCAATTGACGGCGCAGCAGCGACCACCGGTAAACCTAGTTCAATTTCAATCAGATATTTGGCAAACACACCGGCATGATCGGATGAGCCGCGGCCCACCATATAGACATATTTGGGGGCGCGTTGGTTTATCTTGCTGACAATAGCGGCAATCGTGTCGCTATTTGCAGCGAGTTGCTCGCGAATACGGGCCGGGGCTTCAGCGGCTTCTTGCGCCATAATAGTCGGGGTCATTTGCTGTTACTCACTTCTTCAGTTAACAATTGCCGGTTGGGCAGAATTTAATAAAGCTTGTTGCTGACGCGCGTACCAGATGGCACCAAATTCGGGTGCCGCCAGCGCAGGCGTTAATTGCTGTTGTACTTTGTCATCAAGATAAGGCACTAATTTATACGCCAGACCACCAATCATCGAAAACCGTGGCGGCTGCAGTTCAAACAGTTTCAGCGCAATTTGATTCAGATAAGCCGCACCTTGCTGTATTAATTGCAGCGCGCTGGTATCCCCTTGCTCAGCGGCAGTAAATACTAACGGAGCGTAACGAGCATAAATAGTCGGCGTGGCGTGCATAAAATGGCTGACGATGTCGAGGATGGCACTGGAACCTATGGCTTGTGTTAGTAAATCACTCAGCACTGTTGCTGGTATCAGCTGATCTTGTTGCAGTAGCACCTGATGCACTAATTGCATACCAAACCAAGCACCGCTGCCATTGTCGCCACAAGGAAAACCGTGGCCGCCGATATCCAATAATTGACCTTTTACATCGGCCAGACCACAAGAGCCTGTCCCAGCAATGATCACTGCGCCATCGGCGCCATCATGCGCGCCGATACAGGCAATATGTAAATCAGTGGTCAAATGAAATGCGGCAAATGGATGTTTCCATTCAGAAAACAACTTAAAATATTGCGGCATATTCACACCCGCCAAGCCGGCACCAACGATAAGGCGCGACATGTCATGCCGTGGCATGCCCGCAGCGGTTAGCGCTTGCTGGGTGGCTGTTAAAATGGAATCGGTCGCCACTTTCATGCCACGCAGCGGATTGGCCGGCCCACCCAGGCCTTCACCTAACAGTTGATTGTCGGCCGTGACCAGTACAACACGACATTTGCTGCCGCCACCGTCAATCCCGAGATATAGAGGCCTCTGTTGCCCTGAACTCATACTCATCCACCAACCTCATTGCATCTCTGCGGCTTTTGACCGTACGCTGTGATTTTTTACTTGCGTACCTGCGCTGGAAAAATGTACATTACCTGAAATTGACAGCGTTGTCATTTCTCGGTTCAGCATATAATAATTTTGACAAATAACAAGACCCTTGTTTAAAAATCGAACTGGAAATTCAAATAAAACAACAAGAAATTATTAATAGTGTTCTGACTTCAGCAGCTTAACAATTTGTCGTTGATTGATATCGTGATCAATAGCGTGCGACGTCAGGTGTTTAACACCGCCAATTTTCATTTCGAATGTTTGGCGATTGTCACAGGGGATGTTTTGATGAATACCACAATTCCGCGCTTTGCTGCACTGTGTGCTTTACTCCAGAGTCCACAGCTGCTGGCGCACGATTTTTCGCAGCAGCAACAATTACAGCAGTTTGCCAGTAAGGCAAAACTAGAGTTCGCCGTTGCAAGTAACTTTCACCCAGATGGCCCCAGGGGTCTTATTAAGCTGCAAAATAGCTCCAATATTGATTTAGCTGCGGGTCGCGGCAATTGGCAGATTTATCTGCATGCAGTGCGAAAGTTACGCTCGGCATCGCAAAACGGCCTGACCATTGAACATGTCCAGGGTGACTTGCACCGAATGACTGCCAACGCCGCATTTAAAGGCTTAGCGGCCGGCCAGCAGCTCGAAATCCCTTATACCGCTTCCGCATCGATGGTCAGTTATACCGACTTTATGCCACGGGCTTTTATTGTCGCAGGCTCGCTGCAGCCAGAATTGTTCGCCAACACCGATACTGAACAGCTCAGCCAGTTTGTCGCGCCAATCAGCAAGCCAGAACAACAGTTACGTTCCAAAGCGCCAAAACCGGATTTATACCCGCTCGTCACCGCAAGCAGTCGTTATCAACAAAACTTATTGGTTAATGGTGGCGATATTTCAGCGCAAGCACTGCAAGACCGCATTATACCGACCCCAAAAAAGGCGGTGTATGGGCGTGGCCGCACTGAATTAACCAACCATTGGCAGATCAGTTTTCAAGGCCGCTTAACCACCGAAGCAGACTATTTACAACAGCAATTAGCAGCATCGGGTTTAACGCTGCCAAGCCAAAGTGGTGTTAATGAACAACATCAGCAAAAAATTCTGCTGCTGGTTGATCCGACAATCAAGGGCGAAGAGCGCTATCAGCTCGATATTAACGCCGATAGTATTTTGATCCGCGGTTCGGACAATGCCGGCACCTTTTATGGTGTGCAATCATTATTAAGTTTGTTGCCGGTGCAGATCGCCAATGGCGTTGCCAGTTTACCGCGGGTATCGGTCGACGATTCTCCCCGTTATCGCTGGCGTGGCATGCACTATGACATGGCGCGTAACTTTCACGGTAAAGCAGTCACGTTGCGGCTCATTGAACAAATGGCGCGGTATAAGCTGAATAAATTGCATCTGCATCTGACCGAAGATGAAGGTTGGCGGTTAGAGATCCCAGGCTTACCGGAATTGACCGATATCGGTGGTAAAAGGTGTTTTGATCTGACTGAGCAGCGGTGTTTGCTCACCCAACTAGGCACCGGTCCACATACTTCTGGCTCGGGTAATGGCTATTACAGCACCGCCGATTTTATCGAAATTCTAAAATTCGCCGCCGCTCGCCACATTGAAATTGTGCCGGAAATTGATATGCCAGGCCATGCCCGCGCGGCCATCAAAGCAATGGAAGCGCGGTATAACAAGCTAAAGGCGCAAGGCAATATGGCCGAAGCCAGCCGTTATTTGCTGAGCGACCCAGCTGACAAGTCCAGCTATATGACAGTGCAAAACTACAGCGATAACTCGGTGAACGTTTGCCTTGAATCGACCTACGCTTTTGTCGACAAAGTAGTGTACGAGCTACAACAAATGTATCGCCAGGCGGGTATAAAGCTCAATACCTACCATATGGGCGGTGATGAAGTGGGTATTGGCTCGTGGCAAGGTTCACCTGCTTGTCAGGCCTTGTTCGCCCAGCATCTGCCTGCCGTTGCTGGCGTCGCCGATTTAAAACCATATTTTGTCGGGCGTGTGGCTGCGATCCTCAGCAGTCGACAGTTGGCCTTAGGCGGCTGGGAAGATGGACTGATGTACGATCCGGTGAACCCGTTTAACCGTGAGCAATTTGCCAATAAAACGGTCTACGCCAATGTCTGGGACAATATCTGGGAATGGGGCGTCGGCGATCGAGCGTATCGGCTGGCCAATGCCGGTTATCAGGTGATTTTATCGCACGGCACTCATCTCTATTTTGACCATCCGCAAGAAGTGCATCCAGAAGAGCGTGGTTATTATTGGGCAACCCGTTATAGCGACAGTGCTAGAGTGTTTGGTTATATGCCGGATCAACTCTATGCCAACGCCGACAAAACTCGTGAGGGCGAAGTTATTACAGATTTAGAAACACTGGTTGGCCGCGCGCTCCCCACCTTGGAAAAACCCGAGAATATTATTGGCATGCAAGGCCAGCTGTGGTCAGAAACTATCCGCACCGCAACCCAACTGGAACAAATGATCTATCCACGGTTGTTGCCTTTGGCTGAGCGCGCATGGCATCAAGCTAGCTGGGAAGGCGCAACTGCTGATAACAAAAGGCGCGATGCGGACTGGCAAAGTTTTGCGCGGGTGATGGCGCAGCGAGAACTACCGAAACTAAGTCAGGCAGGCGTTCAGTATTATTTACCACCGCCGGGTGCGGTGCTTGTTGATAATAAGCTACAAGCCAATAGCGCTTTTCCTGGGCTGGCGATTGAGTATAGCGTTGACCAGGGGAGCAGCTGGTTGCCCTATGTTGCAGGCCATAACGAGGGGCTGGCCATTAAAAGTAGCGCCCTCGCCGGTGGCAAAGTCTGGTTGCGGACCAAAAACGCCAAGGGTGAGGTTAGCCGCGTCACCACAACCGACTAATGCCGGTCAGCCAATCTGGCTGACGGATTGGCGGCTGCCTCGTCGGGTTTATTTGGGTTGTAGAATTTGCGCCATCACTTCGGTGGCGCGTTTGGCGGTGTGCCCCGTTGACGGGTGCTGCCCCTGCCCGGCCAGATGTCTGGCAATATTCTGCACATGAAAATGCTGAATATGTGTTGGATGGTCAATCTGTAGCGAGATGATATTGTTGCCACTACTTTTTGAAGTGTTACATTTGGAAATATGACTTTCAGCAGCGATATTTGCTGCAAGCTTATGCTCGGCAGCCGTGATTAACTGCAATGGCACCTCATCAAACACGGCAAAACGAATGCTGCCGGAACTCCCAATAATTTCAACCTCATCACGCCGCGTCTCGGCGGCAAAATTCCAAAAACCACTCCCGAGCGCTTTGCTGCCATCCGGTTGTGCAGCAAATTGCCAACAAGCCGTCACCGCATCTTCAGCCGGGTAAATCCGTTGCTGATTGAGTACCATGCCTTGCACATCGGTGATATCACCGAGCAAAAACATCAATAAATCCAGACCATGGCTGGCTAAATCGACAAAATACCCGCCGCCAGCTTTTGTCGGATCTGTCCGCCAGCCGCTCGCACCCGCAACGTCGGCTGGATTGGGCGTCCGGCTAAAAGCCCAATGCACATGGCGTATGTTGCCAATGGCTCCTTGTTGCAACCATTGTTGTACCTGTAAAAATCGCGGCAACGAGCGGCGGTAATAAGCCACAAAAAGTGGTTGGCCAGCCCGTTCAAAGGCCGCAATCATCTGGGCGCATTCTGCACCATCCAACGCCATCGGTTTCTCAACACAGCAAATTTTGCCCGCTGCCGCTACTTTGAGCGCATACAACAAATGGCTGTCTGGCGGTGTCGCAATATATACCGCGTCAATCTCCGGATGGTTAATCAACGCATCAGCGTCGCTAAACCATAAGGGCACCTGATGCCGTTTGGCATAATCTTGTGCCTTTGCCGCGTCGCGGCGCATCACCGCATGCAGCAAAAAGCCAGCTGTTTGTTGGTAAGCTGGGCCACTTTTGCGTTCAGTCACATTACCACAACCGATAATTCCCCAGCGGATGGCCGCCACCGGTGTGCCTACAGCTTCAGTATTTGTCAAAATAACCTCAGGATATTCATCAATATATGTGGGGTAAGACGAGCTTACGACATTGCTGGCACGCCGCTCACAACTGCACTGCGACGTGATCAGAGTCCAGTCGCCGCAGCACGAATGTAACGACAACCGACCTTCGGTACAACCCTAAGACTGCGTCAAGAAACATCGATTCAACCCGAAATAGCACAGATGTGTCATTACAATTCGATATTCAAAGCTGCTAAAGGTTTTTTGTATACCCTGGCGAGCCTCAAATAACCATAGCAGCACCGCTACCGCATTATTCATGAAGCCATACAAAAATTTTGATAAGAAAGTGCACACTGTGGTGCAAGACACATAGATAATGAATACAAAATAAAAAAACAGGATACAATAAATGTATCCTGAAAATACCCTTGGATAAGGATTAGCAAATAAAACACAACATCCATGTTATCTGGAACAACTATGATCACCAACTACGAAAAACCATAGCCGCAGGGACTTACAACAGATACCGTTCCCAGCACACCGGTACCACATCATTTTAACTGAAATTGACAACGTTGTCATTTGTTTTTTGTGCGGTTTATACTCATCGGAGGTGGTAAAAAATATAGGCATTAGCCCGTACAACTGGCGTATAGCTCCCTAACAAAAATTAACAACAAATTGAAATATATAATT
>JBBKWN010000049.1:0-13094 GCA_037968955.1 Rheinheimera sp.
GCGTAAAAGGCTGCCAATTTGGCAAAACCTTGTTTCTCTTCTTCAAGCCCGGTGTGCATCGAGCCCATGAGCACCCGATTTTTCAGCTGGGTGAATCCTAAATCCAATGGTTTTAATAAATGTGGATAAGACACTTTGGCCTCTCTGGTCATACCTGTTTATGGGCAAGACTGTAGCTGCTTTTAACTTCACTGACAAGGAATATACATTTACTTACAAATTCCGTTTAAGTTCATGGCGCAATTTCGGTATCGTAGTCGATTAATGAAGTTGTTTTATAAGGTGTATAAATATGTCTGTAGAAAGGCCAGGCCTGTTCCGCCGGTTGTTTGGAGCAATTTGGGGCGGCTTTAAACTCATCCGAAATTTAGTACTGAATCTAATATTCCTCGCGCTGTTTATTGGCTTCCTCAGCGTCATCTTCTCTGGCGACGACAAAGTGAAAGTCCCCGCGACCGCGGCTTTAGTGTTAAAGCTCGATGGTGATTTAGTCGAAGAATTAAGCTGGGTTGACCCTGTTGAAGCAATCATCAACCAAAGTGCGGGTGGTCATGAAGAAACACCCGAAATTCTGGTTCGCGATCTCGTCAAAGTCATCAAAAATGCGACCAACGATACCAACATTAAAGTGATTGTATTGGCGCTTAATGATTTACGCTCTGGCTCACTCGATAAATTACAAGCAGTGGGGGTCGAACTTGATAAATTTAAAGCCGCCGGCAAAAAGATTTATGCCACCGGTAATTTTTATTCACAAAACCAGTATTTCCTCGCCAGTTTCGCCGACTCTATCAACTTACAACCGGGCGGCACTATTTTGCTCGAAGGCTATGGCAGTTACCCAATGTACTACCGCGCAGCCTTGGATAAGTTAAAAGTAACCACTCACGTATTTAAAGTTGGAACCTACAAATCGGCCGTTGAACCCTTTTTGCGGGATGATATGTCACCTGAAGCAAAAGAGGCCAACAGCCTATGGTTAAACGAGCTTTGGAGCACCTACAAAACCCAAGTTGCCGCGCGCCGTGGTTTTGCGGTGACGAACTTTGATGAAACCTTCGCGAGCCTTTACGAAAAGCTACTTGCCGTGCATGGCGATGTGACCGCATACGCGCTGCAAGCAAAACTAGTCGACACCGTCAAAACCCGTGAGGGATTTCAGCAAGACATGATTGCGCTGGTCGGGGCGGACGACAAAGAGAAAACCTTTAATCAAGTGCATTATGAGGAATACCGCAAGCTGGTCATCCCAGCGGTCAGCGTGGTGAACCCGATGACCGACAAAGTGGCGTTAATCGTCGCGCGCGGCAATATTGTCGATGGCTCTGCTAAAGCAGGCACCATTGGTGGCGACAGCACCGCCCGCTTGTTACGCAAGGCTCGCCATGACGACAAAGTAAAAGCGGTGGTATTGCGCATTGATAGTGGCGGTGGTAGTAAGTTTGCCTCGGAAATTATTGCCGAAGAGATTAAATTGCTCAAAGAAGCCGGCAAACCAGTGATCGCTTCGATGGGCGCCGTCGCCGCTTCTGGTGGTTACTGGATTGCTGCTTCTGCCAATGAAATTTGGGCGGCGCCGACCACCATCACCGGCTCGATCGGTATTTTTGCCATGTTTCCTACCGCTGAAAAAGCGTTTAGCACCCTTGGTTTGAATGTTGATGGTGTTGGCACTACTGAATTGGCAGGTTTTAGCTCAGGATTACCATTTTTTCGTGGTTTAACCCCAGATGCTGAAAAGTTAATGCAGCTAACGGTTGAGCGTGGTTATGACGATTTTATCAGTTTTGTCGGTAGCAGCCGTAATCTTGAAAAAGTCGCGGTTGATAAGGTCGGTCAGGGGCGTGTTTGGACCGGTACCAAAGCTTTGGAATTTGGCTTGGTTGATAAACTTGGCACGCTTGAAGACGCTATCGCAGCTGCGGCCACCAAAGCCAGCTTGAATCATTTTGACCTGTTGGTGGTAGAGCAAGAACTTACGCCACAGCAACAAATGTTAAAGCAGGTCTTTGGCACAGCCAAAGCAAGTGGTTGGTTACCATCGCTGCAAAGTCAGCAGTCGCCGTTAACGGGCCGGAAATTAATCCAGCAGCTGGATAAGGAATTAGGGCAATTTACGCAGTTTAACGATCCAAATGGCATTTACTCATATTGTTTTACCTGCGCCGTGCAATAACAACTTGGCTGTTACAAAGTTGTAACTTCATGGAAATAACCCGGCAATCAGCCGGGTTATTTATTTAAACAGCCATCCACAGATTGCATGCAGTTGATCAAGTCGCGTGCCACTGAAAAAATATGGGGCAAGTATGAAGCGAGTCCGCAGATTTTTGTTGCTGCACTGTGTTGTTGGCGCGGTTTTTAGCAATGCCGCTATCGCAGCAACCACCACACCGTTTGACAGTAACAAACTTGACCACATTGTGATGTCGGCCATGGCAGAATTTCAAGTACCCGGGCTTGCCATCGCAATTGTAGCGCAAGACCAATTGCTGCTTGCCAAAGGTTATGGGGTGCGAGATATCGGTAATAACCAGCCCGTTACCGCTCAGACGTTGTTTGGCATCGCCTCCAATACCAAAGCTTTTACCTCTGCCGCATTGGCGATGCTGGTGGATCAGGGCAAATTATCCTGGGACGATCCAGTCATTAAACATATCCCGGAATTTCAGTTAGCCGACCCTTACGTCAGTCGGGAAATGACCATTCGCGATTTATTAAGCCATCGCTCTGGTTTAGGCCTAGGTGCCGGCGACTTATTAATTTGGCCCGACACCGACAAAAGTACCAGCGAGATTATCGCAGCGCTTCGTTATATTAAGCCAGCCAGTAGCTTTCGTTCGAAATATGCCTATAACAATCTGATGTTTGTGGTGGCAGGTGAAGTGGTTGCCAGAGTCTCAGGCAAAAGTTGGCAGGACTATGTCGAGCAACAGATATTTAGTCCCATCGGCATGAACACCACCGCCGCTGGCTATTCCAGAATTGCCGCAGACAACAATAACCGGGCAGTTGGTCACATCCCGATGGACAATCAACTGCAGCGTTACCCTTTGGACTATCTAGAGGATTTTCGAGGCGCTGGCGCTATCGCCTCGAATGTCAGTGATATGAGTTTATGGCTACGCACCCAACTTGCGCATGGCGTAATGCCAAGTGGTGACAAGCTATTTAGCGAAGCACAACAGCAACAAATGTGGCAGCAACAGATTACCACCAGCGTATCTGCCGACAGCTTCAAAAACACACGACAACAATTCGCCGGTTATGGTCTAGGCTGGTCTGTGGATGATTATTATGGCTACAAAAGGTTGAGTCATGGTGGCGGCATTTTGGGTATGGTGTCACAAGTAACACTGATCCCAGAACAACAACTGGGCATCGTTATCCTCACCAATCAGCAAGCATTTGCAGCGATCAATGCGATTAGCCGTGAAGTGCTGGAGCAAGTGTTAGCCTTACCCGATAAAGACTGGGTGAAAGAGCTTGCCGATAAATATCATTCTCAGCGCGCAGAACTTTATCAACAGAGTGGTCCTGCCAAACTGGCCATGGTTCAGCCGCCATTGCCAAATGCAAGCTATGTCGGGTTACTGCAAAGTGATTGGTATGGCGACGTCAGTATCAAAGACATTGACGGTAAGCTTCGGATCAGTTTTTCGCACACCCCGAAATTACAAGGCTGGTTGGTGCATCACAGCGGCAATCACTTTGTTGTACAGTGGGATGATAAATTAATGGAAGCCGATACATATATCGAGTTTAAGCTCAATGAAAAACAACAACTGCAATCAGCCAGTATGCAACTGGTGAACCCAGACATCACTGATTTTAGCTTTGATTTTCATGACTTAACTTTAACTGTGGTTAAACATTGACGGTAACAACAAACACCAAAACGAAAAAGCCCAGCTAATAGCTGGGCTTTTAAATATGGCGGAGAGAAAGAGATTCGAACTCTTGAAGGGCTACTAACCCTCGCCGGTTTTCAAGACCGGTGCATTAAACCACTCTGCCATCTCTCCAATGCGGCGTATATTAATCAGATCACCGCTGAAAAGGAAGTACTTTTTTCAGTTTTAACACCTTGAATTGATTTATAAAGATCAAGCGTTGGTTTTTTAGGCGGATAAACGCTCAATTGGACGGCACTGGGGAATTTTTCTACCCCTAGCAGGTCAATACTACTGACTTCATTGACAGATGCTTGTATAGTTTCCGCGAATTAACCATCACAGGAGTGCTTATGTCTTACCAAAACCAACAGATCCTTACTGGCGCAAATAGCCTAAGTATCAACAAAGTGCTGCGCAACACCTACATCTTACTGGCGATGACATTAACGCTCAGTGCCGTTACCGCAGGTATTGCGATGATGCTTGATTTCGGCCCGATGGTCGGTATCGGTTTAACCTTACTCGCACTTGCGCTGGTGTTTGTTGTGATTAAAAAAGCCGACACTGCCGCTGGCCTATTTTGGGTTTTTGCGTTTACAGGTGTCATGGGCGCCTCAATAGGCCCGATGTTAAATCGTTACGCCGCAATGCCAAACGGTTCTGAAATAATTATGCAAGCCTTTGGTGCTACTGCATTAATTTTCTTCTCGTTATCAGCGTACACCTTAACAAGCAAAAAAGATTTCTCTTTTATGGGTAATTTTTTGTTTGTCGGTCTGGTGATGGCAGTTATTGCTGGTCTGGCCAATATGTTCTTTCAAGTACCGGCATTACACTTAGCAGTGAGCTCTGTCATCGTCTTATTGATGTCCGGTTTTATTCTGTACGACACCAGCCGCATCATTCAGGGCGGTGAAACTAACTATATTCGCGCAACAGTCTCGTTATATCTGAATATATTTAACCTGTTTACGTCATTGCTGTCGTTACTTGGTTTTATGAACAGCGACGACTAATAGTTGCAGCAAAACTGAAGTTCGTTAAAATGCCCCGCTGGTCGGGGCTTTTTTATGTCGTGCAATAGGTATGTCTAACGTAACAACCTATTCTGCGGTGAGTAATGTGGTGGTATTCCATGGCAGTTTTTGCTTTATATGTACAATCAAACACTTATTCCTGCCCTATTTTATCCTCGGTGTTGCGCTTTGCAAAAGCAGCCTTAGCGAGACAACATCAGATAGACCATATTTTCTTTTACCACGATGCGGTGCAAGCCGTTAATGCAGACGTTGATTTACCTGGCGATGAACCTGATGTAGCGACAGCTCTTGGCGCCTTCTGCCAACAACAACAAATTCCGTTGTTATATTGCGTCACTGCCGCCGAAAAACGTGGTTTTGCCAATTCAGCAAAACTAGCCAAAACTGGTTTTATTGCCGCCGGGCTGGCAGAATTTGCGATGCGACTCGATAGTGTTGACCAAGTCATTCAATTTTAATAACAGCGATTGCCGAATGTAAGCAATTGCCCTGACCAAAATAGAGCGATGAAAAAAGTAAACTGATGAAAAAAATAGCAATCTTGCTTTGCCATAGCCCGTTCGATTCGGCGCTTAGCCGCGAAGCAAATGACATGATTATGGCACTGGCGGCCATTGAACATCAGATCACGGTTATTTACCAAGCGGCAGCAGTATTACAACTACTACCGGTACATCATGGCGCAGCGCTTGGCTGCAAAGATTATACGCCAACGCAAAAATTATTTGAGCTCTATGAAGTTGCCGCCGTGATCGCCAGTGCATCGGCGTTGGCTCATTATCATATCGGGGCTGAGCAGTGTTTGTTTCCGATAACCCCCATGTCAGATGAACAAATCCAGTTACTTCTGGCGCAGCAGCAGCATATCCTGAGGTTTTAGATGATTTTGTACCAATGCATTTCGACGTCGCCACAACAGCTAGCGCTCGTTGGCAAGAACGACGCGCTATTGTTTCGTCAAGATGGTGTCTACCTGTTGCTCACAGAGCGCACTTGGCCGACAACTCAGCTGTATGCTCTGCAACAAGACCTATCAGATCGAATGCTCGCCTGCCCAGCATCCATCCAATGCATTACCGATGCGCAATGGGTTGACTTATGCGCCACAGCTCAGCAGGTGTTGTTATGCTAAGCCTAACGGTCGCAGGACATGAGGTCCCGTTAGACCAACATGGTTATCTGGCCGATCTTAGTTTATGGTCCGAAGCGCTGGCGCTGGAGTTTGCCCAGCTGGAAAATATCAATATGAGCAAAGAGCATTGGGAAGTGGTGTTATTTGTCCGTGATTTTTACCAGGAATTTCGAACATCGCCGGCAATTCGGGTGTTAGTTAAAGCCATTGCGGCGCAGCTTGGTGCCGATAAAGGCAACAGCAAATATCTGTTTCTGCTGTTTCCTGAAGGGCCAGCAAAACAAGCGACGCGAATAGCGGGTCTGCCCAAACCAGCACGATGCTTGTAAAAGCCGAGCAACGGTCAATCGTTTAGCGATCTACAAAACTATTGGTGAGCGAACAGTTTTGTGCTCTGAACGACCTTCCTATTGCGCAATCTGCGGTTATAAACAACCTTATTTGCGAGTGTTTATATACCAGATCCAAGCAGCTTCAAAAATAACAAAACCAACCACCCCAACCACAGCGATAATAATCAGCCAGTAAGCCCAGCGCAGCATCAGTTTTGTCATGCTGACTCGCACTTTTCGAACTACTTTTTTGCTCACCGTTGGTTGCTCCGGCGCTGAATTTGCTTTACTCATCGATTTCTCCATAAAAGACACAGCCGGTGAAATTGCCGGCTGTGTATGCTGCCCTAGTCTGCTTAGGCACTAATGATTGTTTTGCCCCCCATATAACTTTGCAGTACCTCGGGGATACGGACAGAGCCATCGGCTTGCTGATAGTTTTCCAAAATGGCGACCAAAGTACGGCCGACGGCCAAACCGGAGCCATTAAGCGTATGCAGCAGCTCGGGTTTTTTACCTTCCTCCGGTCGGAATCGGGCTTGCATCCGTCGCGCTTGGAAATCACCCATGTTGCTGCACGAAGAAATTTCGCGATAGGTATTTTGCGCCGGTAGCCATACTTCTAAATCGTACGTTTTGCTCGAGCCAAAGCCCATATCTCCGGTACAGAGCAGCATGACCCGGTACGGTAAACCTAACAGTTGCAATACTTTTTCCGCGTGACCGGTCAGTTCTTCTAACGCAGCCATCGATTGCTCTGGGTGAGCTAATTGCACTAATTCGACTTTCTCAAACTGGTGCTGGCGAATTAAACCACGGGTATCCCGGCCATACGAGCCGGCTTCGCTGCGAAAACATGGCGTGTGTGCGGTAAATTTTTGCGGCAACTCTGCTAAATCAAAAATACGATCACGCGCCAGATTTGTCACCGGCACTTCCGCCGTTGGGATCAAGCTCATGCCGACACCTTCTTCGGTGGCAGGTTGGGTGTGAAACAAATCAGCGCCAAACTTTGGTAACTGACCCGTACCATACAACGAGTCTTTATTCACCAAATAAGGCACATAAAGTTCCGTGTAACCATGCTGTTCGGTATGTAAGTCGAGCATAAACTGTGCTAGCGCCCGGTGCATACGAGCAATCTGCCCTTTCATCACCACAAAACGTGAACCGGCGATCTTTACTGCACTTTCAAAATCAAGACCACCGGCCAGAGCCTCACCTACCGCGACATGATCTTTAGGTTCAAAATTGAAGGTCGGGATTTCACCAAATCGACGTACTTCGACGTTACCACTTTCGTCTTTAGCAACAGGTACTGACAAATCAGGTAGATTAGGCAAGGTTAGGGCTATTTGGTCAAGCTCCGCCAGCACTGCATCTAGCTGGACTTTAGCAGTGTTAAGCTCTGCACCAAGGCCATCCACTTCTGCCAGTAACGGCGTTATATCCTCGCCGCGCGCTTTGGCCTGACCAATGGCTTTTGATTTGCTATTTCGCTGATTTTGCAGCTCTTGAGTCGCCACTTGCAATAAACGGCGCTGCTCTTCCAGCGCATTAATTTGCGCTACATTGAGCACAAAGCCACGGCTTGCCAACCGCTCAGCGGTTTGCGCAATCTCACCACGTAAATACTTGCTATCTAACATAATTATTACTTCATCGAGCCAAGCTTGAGACCAAGCCAGGCGAGGGTTAAACACAACACCAAGTTAAGCACGACGTTGGCACCGGCTTTTAGCCAGGCCCCTTGCTGTAACAACAACACAGTGTCCATTGAAAAAGTTGAAAAGGTGGTAAAAGCACCCAACACACCAATCCCGATAAAAATTCGCCACGGGTTTGGCGCCAGCTGTTCAGTAATCAATAACCCGTACAACAGCCCAAGTACAAAAGACCCCAGAATATTAACCAGCAATGTGCCAAAAGGGAATGCTCTACCAAAAAGATGCAGCGTCCATTCACTCACTGCAAAGCGTAAGCTAGCGCCGATCGCGCCACCGGCAGCGATTGCCAAGTACTGACTAAGACTGGTCACGACCGCCTCCGTTGGCTTTTGCGGCATGATCCAATTGTTGCAGATAATTCAGTTTTTCTTGCAGTTGTTTTTCCAAACCGCGATCGCTTGGCTGATAAAACTGCTGCCCAGCAAGCTCAATTGGTAAATAACGCTCTGCCGCTGCATAAGCGCCTGGTTCATCATGCGCATAACGATACCCCTGACCATGCCACATCTCTTTCATCAGTTGTGTTGGCGCATTTCGCAAGTGCAGCGGCACCTCAAATGACGGCGACTGCTGCACCAAAGCGCGCATTTGCTTAAAAGCGCTGTAAACGGCATTACTTTTGGGCGCTAATGCCAGATAAATTAACGCTTGTGCAATGGCTCGCTCGCCTTCGGCCGGACCTACCCGGCTAAAGGTGTCCCAGGCATCCAGTGCAATGGTTAGGGCGCGTGGATCAGCGTTGCCGATGTCTTCTGAGGCGATTGCCAGTAATCGACGCGCGACATATAAAGGGTCGCCGCCGCCTTCTAAAATTCGACAATACCAATATAAAGCACCGTCTGGGCTCGAGCCCCGCACCGACTTATGTAAGGCCGAAATTAAATCGTAAAATTGATCGCCCTGATTGTCAAAACCCGGTAGTTGGCGCGGCACCAGTTGTTTTAATAATGTCGCACTGATGCACGTTTTAGCTTGCGCCTGCATCGACTGAGCTGCTAGCTCCAACAAATTTAACATGCGCCGCGCATCGCCATCGGCCAATGCCAGTAACAGTTCAGTCGCAGCTGGCTCCAGCGTTAGATGCAAAGCTCCGAGGCCAATTTCTTGATCCGAGAGCGCACGGCGCAAAACAGTTTGCAGCTCATCTGGCGCGATTTTTTTTAAAATGCAAACCCGAGCGCGTGACAGTAAAGCGTTGTTCAGGGAAAACGATGGATTTTCGGTGGTCGCACCAATAAAAATAATGGTGCCATCTTCGATATGCGGTAAAAACGCATCTTGCTGGCTTTTATTAAAACGATGTACTTCATCAACAAATAACAAAGTACGTTGTTGCCGTTCGATTAAGCGTTGTTTCGCCGCCGCAATTTCTTCGCGGATTTCTTTTACACCGGCGGTCACCGCCGAGATTTTGGCCAGATATGCTTCAGCATGACCGGCAATTAATTCAGCCAGCGTAGTTTTGCCGGTGCCTGGTGGCCCCCAGAATATGAGCGACGTCACCCTTCCTGCTTCAATCGCCTGGCGCAGCGGTGTTCCAGCGCCCACTAAATGCTGCTGGCCGACATAGTCGGCCAGTTGTAGCGGCCGAAGTCGAGCGGCCAATGGCCGAACATCCGGCATAAAATCAAAACTTAAACTGGTCACTTGTTACGTAAATCATCCACTTCGACACCTTTTGGCGTCACAAATTTAAACAAGCTGGCTTCGATATCGACGTTGTTCTGAATGGCCAAAAACTCAAAATCACTGCGCTGACCATTATTATCCAATACTGCCATATGCGACAGACCAACACCTGCAAAGGTTAACGTCAGCTGTCGAACCGGATTGTCCTTATTTTTTGGCGTAATCACGAATTTTTGTCCTTCGCCTTGCACCTCATATTGTTGCCATAAACTCGCATCGTTGGATGTTAGCAAGACAAAAGGTGTCCGGTTTACTTCCTTTTTGGCGTCATACAAACTGACTTGCTCAAGTAATTCGTTGTAATGCCATAAGGTTTTACCATCGCCAATAAACAGGTTTGGCTCTGGACTTAAGGTTTCAAAGCGAAATAACGACGGCTGTTTTAACGTCAGCATCCCTTCGCCCGCTTGCTGTACCGGTTGATTTTTGGCATCAACCACAGTTTGGACAAAACTTGCTTGGTAGCTATAAAGACGGGCCAGTTTATTTTTCAGCGCATCGGCTTGTTCGGTGGCAGCTTGTACCCCACCGCTTAACAACAACAAACTTACTGCTACGACTAATTTTTTCATTTAAAACCCTTTTGGCGGTGGTGGAGCTAAAACTTCGCGATTTCCATTATGGCCTGGTCCGCTGACAATACCGATCTGCTCCATCGTTTCAACCAGTCGCGCCGCACGGTTGTAACCGATACGAAAACGTCGTTGGACACCTGAAACAGAGGCTTTGCGGCTTTCAGTGACAAAAGCAACTGCCTGATCAAATAATGGATCGGCTTCAACATCATCATCGTCCAGAGTCTCACCTGGCAACAGGCTTTCTTCTGTGGTTTCACCATTAAGAATTTCTGGTATGTAATTTGGCCGACCCCGTTTTTTCCAATCGGCAACAACAGCATGCACTTCGTGGTCGTCAACAAAAGCACCATGTACCCGATTAGGCACCCCAGAGCCAGGAGGTAAATACAACATGTCGCCCTGTCCTAACAAACTTTCGGCCCCTTGTTGGTCCAAAATAGTTCTGGAGTCAATTTTGGACGACACCTGAAAAGCAATCCGCGTGGGTATATTGGCCTTAATTAAGCCGGTGATCACGTCGACCGATGGCCGCTGTGTTGCGAGAATTAAGTGAATGCCGGCAGCGCGGGCTTTTTGCGCGATCCGAGCAATCAGCTCCTCAACTTTTTTAACAACAATCATCATCATGTCAGCAAACTCATCGATAACCACGACAATCGAAGGTAACTTCTCGAGCAACGGCGGTTCAGTGCGCATATCGTCTGCTGCGCGCCAGATAGGATCACGCAGCGGTTTACCTTCGGCGATCGCTTCGGCCACTTTGACGTTGTAACCTTTAAGGTTACGAACTCCAAGTGCAGACATTAGCTTGTAACGGCGTTCCATCTCACCGACACACCAGCGCAAGCCATTGGCCGCTTCTTTCATGTCCGTGACAACTTCAGTCAGTAAATGTGGGATGCCTTCATACACAGACAGTTCCAGCATTTTAGGGTCAATCATTAAAAACCTTACATCGTCTGGCGTTGATTTATACAACAGACTACAAATCATTACATTAACGCCAACTGACTTACCTGAACCCGTAGTACCCGCGACCAGCAAATGTGGCATTTTGGCCAGATCAGCGACCACCGATATACCGGCGATATCTTTACCAAGCACCATGGTCAGTGGTGATTTGGATTGTTCAAACACAGCATCGCCAATCACTTCAGACAACCGAACAATCTCTCGATGTTGGTTCGGTATTTCCAGACCAATAAAAGATTTACCGGGAATAACTTCAACTACCCGCACACTAATGGCCGACAACGACCGCGCTAAGTCTTTGGATAAACCAGTGATTTTACTTACTTTTACACCTGGAGCTAATTCAAGTTCAAACCGGGTAACCACCGGCCCCGGACAAACGCCAACCACTTTCGCTTCCACGCTAAAGTCGAGTAATTTCAGCTCAACCAAACGCGAGACCCGTTCTAAATCTTCTTGCGAAATGGGATTGACCGTTCGGTTTGGCCGGTCGAGTAGGCTCAGCGCCGGCAGTAATTCGGTATGCGTCGATGCAGGCAGCGACGAGCGGCTTAGTCCGGTATCCTCGTCATCATCAAAATCAAACGGTGGTTCATCATCGGTCGCCACGGGCGCATAAGCACTTTGGGTGTGAGCAAAACTTTGTTGTAAGTCCGCCGTATTATACCGATCGTCAATGGCGCTATAGCTCAACTCATCATCAGCCAACTCGTCGATGCTTACAAAAGCTCTGGCGTCAGTATTGGCATCGAGTGGCAGAAATGGCAACGGTTCGACATGCGCATTGGCGTTTGGAAAAAATGCCCGACTTTGCAGTAATGGGTCTATTTTAATCGCATTTGGATCAGGTATTGATGGCGCAGACTCCGTAAACTGAGTCTGCGGCGTATCATTATTGCTATCTGCTTGGTTAACCATCAGCGCGCCGGCACTGAATGCCGACATATCAAAAGTTGGCTCGACCAGTTCACGCATTTCAGAACTAAAACCAGGCTCGATGCGCTCCTGCACCGGTGGTATGAACTGCATTTTTGCCCGGACTGATTCGGTTTCAGTTTCTTGCGAGGCTGCATTGTAGGCGGGGATCTTATCTTTGCTGCGCGCCACAGCTTTGGCCGCAGAAACATCATTGACAGGTACTATCTCTGGCGGTTGATTTTTTGGGAACCGCAACGGTAATTGCCGTAAAAAATGATAACTTTCAACGACAAAACGACCAAGCTCATCAGCGACCGTTAACCAGGAAATGCCCGTTAACAAGGTCAACCCAACACAGAAACTACACAGCAATAACAGGCTACTACCGACAAAATTAAGATTCGGCAATAAGATACCGACAATGACATCACCGACCACGCCGCCAGAAGAATAGATAAAAAAGTCGTCAAAGTTTATGCTACTAATTGCACAAGCACTAATCACAGTGACTAACAAACCAAGCAACCGTAAACCTAGGATCAGATAATCAATAGAAATTAGATCTTTAAAGCGTTTAAACAGTAAATAACCGCAAAAGCCAAAAAACGGCGGGAACAAATACGACAACCAGCCAAACACGGCGAACAATACGTCCGCAGTGCGGGCGCCCACAGGGCCTGCGAAATTATGAATATCGGTGTTATAACCGGTTTGTGACCAGCTAGGGTCTGCCGGATCAAAGCTTAACAGCGCGAGTAACATAAACGCCGACAGTCCGATAAAAACAATTAATCCAACCTCAATCAGTCG
>JBBKWN010000050.1:0-3156 GCA_037968955.1 Rheinheimera sp.
TTTATCGGTTCGCCATAAGGGCCGTATTGGTGTTTTTGTACCACGGTGCCGCTGGCATTGGTTTCTGCAACGATACTGCCACGCTCGTCGGCGAGTAGATAGCTGGGGCTGGTGGTGCCTGCGCCGTCATAACTAACCAACGGGTCGTCACTGCCCACACCATGCACATAACGTTTCAGCAAAGTGCCGCTGGCGTTACAAGGCAAGACGCGACCCTATTGTTTTCCTATTGTTTTCCTATTGGTTTCGACCCTATAGGTTTCACTGAAAGGTCATTTGAATTGGCTGACGGATTAAAACAGGGTGGCTAGCAACTTGCGGCCTTATAGCGTTTAGATTATTTGACAGCGATGGCATAAAAAGTAAAAAAACGGGCTGGCAATTTTCATCGCAGCCCGTTGGTACTTGTCTTGGTATTTATTGGTATTTATCGTTAGTCCCGATTAGAAACCAAGACTGACAGTAAAGCTGGCAGTACGCTCAGCGCCTAATAAATAAGCACCTTCCTGACCACCGGCAATGTAGGCCTTGTCGGTTAAATTGTTCAATGTCAGGGCTAAATCCAGAGTTTGGATGGCGGCACCTTGGGCCAAATCAACACGGTAACCAGCATAAAGGTTTAACAGTGTGTAGGCTGGGATCTCATCGCGGTTCCACTGAGCAACGTTATTAATCAGCGCTCGTTTGGCCGCGCCAAAATAGGTGCCGGTATATTTAGCACCAAGGCCAGCACGATAATTACCCTGATTATATTTCAGATCCATACTCAGCATTTTTTCCGGAATGGCCGCCACATTATCGCCTGAGCGATAACCGTTAACGTTTTCGGTATAGGTTGAGTCATTCAACGTCAAAGCAGTGGTGACGCTAAAGTTGTCAGTAAAACGCCAATCGACGTTCGCTTCTAACCCTTTTGACTTCACCCCACCCACGTTCACAAAGGTGCCATCCAGCTCCGTCAGATAGTCTGGTGCACCATCCACTTCCTGATAAGCGAGCAAGGTAATACGGTTATTAAATTTGATGCTATACAGCGTTGCAGATGCATTCACAGTATTGCCCTGGTAACGAATACCCAGATCAAGGTTTTCTGCAGTTTCCGGCTCTAAGCTATTAAAATCCTGACCAACAGTATTAAGTAACGTATCTGGGATAGCTTTGAAATTTTCAGAGTAACCACTAAATAACTCAAGGTCGTTCGTCAGCGAATACACTAAACCAACACTTGGCAACAAATCAGAATCACTATTCAGTTTACCGTTGTTGGCAGTATTAAACTGATCATCACGCGTCACATCAACCAAATACTGTTGTACGCCAACGGTGATCTGCAGTTCACCAATCTGTACCTTATCTTGCAGGTACATTTTCAGTACATCTTGCTCATAATCATCATTAAACTGTACCCAGTACGGCGCATCATTAAAATAATGATACACCTTTGCATCAAGCACCTGATGCCAATCGCGGCTTTGTGTACGTTGCTGCTGCTCATACCACAAACCGGCCCGAATTTGATGCGTATCAAAGGTCCATTGCAGATTTGACGTCAGTCCAAAACGATCTTTATCGTAATGGGTATGGCGATAAGAAGAAACACGTGTTGCTTTGCTGGTATCTGCTTTTGGATCTAAAATAGGTCGACCTTGGGCATCCACATATTGATAAGTTTCGCGTTTAACACCATTGCCCAGTGTAATACGGTTTCCCTGACCATCTGTCGCATATACCTGATACGGTGGCAACCAATCCCCACGACCTTGCTGTAGATGCAAATATGGCGTGACGTCCAGCTGGACGTTGTCTTGCAGTTCAAATTCGCCTTTGACATAGGCCAGCGTATTTTCACGCAGGGTTGACCAGGCTTCGGCAAAGTTCTGATCGATCTCCGGATCGCCAGTCCAGACATTGGTCAAACCGTCAAATTTAGGGTTTTGCTTAAATTGCTCGAGGCTACGGTAATCGTAGTTATCTTCATCTGCATCATCAAAAGACAGTCGAGCGGTAAATTTACTCGCTTCTAATTGGGTCATACTTTTGGCTTCGACATGGAACCGAGTCGCAAAGCCGTTGCTACCGGTGCCAATCCAGCGGCTGTTATAACTATCGGACAAACTAACATAAGCGTTGGTGTTGCCAAATATTTGACCACTGTCAAAGCGGGCGAAATAGCGGCGTGCGTTAAAACTACCATTACTATAATCAACACGCGCTTGCTGTTGATCAGCAGGATTGTCTGAAACAAAGTTAATAGTGCCACCCAAAGCATCGAGTGATGCCGAGCTGATATCGCCCGATCCCTGTCCTACTTCGACCATCCGGGTATTTTCACTATCTAAATAGCGATTGGCTTTGCTACCGCCAGCATAGGCTGAGCCGCCATTTGGAATACCGTCAATGGTGATCCCAAGTTGCTGATCGGCACGGTCAATCACAAATCCACGCATACTAACCGTCGTGGTATAGTCATCACTGCCAAAAGCATCGCCCTGACCGACATTCACGCCTGGCAATTTATCAATCAAATCCATGACGTTGCCGATTGTCGCTTGTTGCAATTTTGCCGATTCATCAGCGACGTTGTTCGCATAGGCCACTTTTTTTCCAGTAACCGAAATAACTTCAACAGCGCTTTCATCTACGGCAACATTTTCTTCCGCCAGTAACACGGTCGGTTGCATGGCCAGTACTACAGCTAAAGTGATCGGGCTTAAGCGAGTCATTAACACGAGGATATCTCCCAAAAATAAGGCGTTATGATGATTTTTATCATGGTCGGAGCAGTTCCGACGGCGCCTTATATTGGGGGAATGAGATGACTTTTTTGTGGATTAACTATTACATTTTTAATAAAAAATTCAGCTTATTGTTCATCATTTATAGTTAACGATATATTCAATCTTGAAAACAACAACGCCAGAGCAGGCTCTGGCGTTGTTGTTTGTAGCAAATAAAAAACTTATGGTGTGATGATAGGTGTCGCAGTCACGGTCGCTGGCCGACTACGGCGCCACCGCGCTTTGATCCGACGTTTTATCGACTCTAGACTGTCATAAAAAGTTGGAACCACCAGCAACGTTAAGACGGTTGAGGTGATAGTACCGCCAATCACCGCGATGCCCAGTGGCCGATAAAAACCAGAGCCTTCACCAATCC
>JBBKWN010000051.1:0-18577 GCA_037968955.1 Rheinheimera sp.
TACAAGGACAATGGACGCTTACGGACAAGCTAGAAATCAGGATGGTTTCTACAAGGACAATGGACGCTTACGGACGAGCTAGAAATCAGGATGGTTTCTACAAGGACAATGGACGCTTACGGACAAGCTAGAAATCAGGATGGTTTCTACAAGGACAATGGACGCTTATGGATAAGCTTGAGTTTAACCCTGTGGTGACAGTGTTTTACGTAGCATGGATGTTAGAACCTTCACAGCGCGAAGAACTCCGCAAGGAGCAGGGATGATTGGCTCTAATGGGTCACAATATGGATATTGTACAAGTCTTATGGCAGCCGCACTTTTTAGTGCGGCTTTCCTTTTTGTGCGGGTGAAAAATTTGATAGCCATCTTTTGTTAATCACCCGTCCGATGATCTACCGCAGCAGACCAACGATGTTAACCATGATTCACTGGCTCTTTAAGCATTCGATATGTTTATTTCACGGGCAGCAGATGACGGCATACAATTGAAATATTTTCATGTATCACTTTTTGCTCTTTTCGTCGAATAAATGTACTGCTACATTAAGCTCGTAGAAATAATACGCAGAAGCAACATTGAGGTTGCCAATACGCTCACAATAGTCGAGATATCAAAAAAATAAAAAACCCCGCAAGCACTTACTCACGGGGCTGTCTGATAAAAGACAAAGGACAAGGATAGACGACTTAGTGGGTCAAGTTTGTTTGCAGGGTTAACCTCTAGGGCTAGCTGTTAACCCTGCAAACTGCTCCTGACAGATCCCCACCGAACCTGTCAGACTGCTTACTTTGAGGATGCAACAAACTCAGGATAGGCTTCGATGCCACATTCTGAACGGTCTACACCATCATATTCTTCCTGCTCGCTCACCCGGATACCGATCGTCAGCTTCAAGACATACCAAACGACGAGACTAGTAGCAAATACCCAGACGAAAATAGTCACTGCACCAATGAACTGACCGGTAAAACTGGCCGAGTCTTTGGTTAACGGCACAATAAGCAAGCCAAACAAACCAACCACACCATGTACCGAAATCGCGCCAACCGGGTCATCAATTTTAATTTTATCCAGTCCTATAATTGCAGCAACTACGATCATACCGGCAACAGCACCAAAAATGGTCGCTTGTAATGGTGTCGGTGTTGAAGGCTCTGCGGTAATCGCCACCAGACCTGCTAATGCACCGTTTAATACCATCGTTAAGTCGGCTTTGCGAAACAACACCATCGACAGGACTAGAGCAGATAATGCCCCGCCCACTGCTGCAGCATTGGTATTTAAGAACACCATCGCCACACCATGAGCATTGCCGATATCACCAAGCTTTAACATTGAACCACCGTTAAAACCGAACCACCCCATCCACAGAATTAACGTCCCCAACGTTGCCATCGGCATGTTTGCGCCTGGAAAAGCATGCGCTTTGCCATCTTTACCATATTTACCTTTACGGGCTCCTAGCAACAGTACACCCGCTAAAGCAGCAGCAGCACCTGCCATGTGGACAATGCCAGAACCGGCAAAATCGGAGAAACCATAATCAGCCAATGTATACAGACCGAATACAGCTTGCCCACCCCAAGTCCATGAACCTTCCATTGGATATATGACGCCAGTCATCACCACTGCAAAGGCAAAAAATGCCCATAGTTTCATTCGTTCAGCAACCGCGCCGGAGACGATGGACATTGCCGTTGCAACAAACACAACTTGGAAAAAGAAATCTGACGCTTTCGAGTAAATCGCTTTGCCAGTAAAACCATCTTCACGTTCCGCAAAACCAGCTAATGTCGCATCCACGTCAATCGCTTCAATCCCACTTAAGAAATAACCGCCGCCATACATGAACTGATAACCACAAATTAAGTACATCAGACAAGCGATTGCATACAAAGCAAAGTTTTTGGTAAGGATTTCAGTGGTATTTTTAGATCGGACCAAACCCGCTTCTAACATGGCAAAACCAGCCGCCATCCACATCACTAAAGCGCCACACACTAGAAAATAAAAAGTGTCGATGGCGAACTGTAAATGAAAAATTTGTTCTTGCATGAGTTCCTCCTAGATGGCTTCTGAGTCCATTTCACCCGTACGGATCCGAATTGCTTGCTCCAGATCGTACACGAAAATTTTACCGTCACCGATGCGACCGGTGTGTGCAGCCTTCGAAATGGCTTGCAACAAACGTTCGACATTTTCGTCCAGCGTGGCAATTTCTAGCTTCACCTTAGGTAGGAAATCGACCTGATACTCCGCCCCACGGTAGAGCTCAGTGTGCCCTTTTTGCCGACCGAAGCCTTTCACTTCAGTAACGGTCAGACCTTCAATACCGATGTCCGCAATCGCTTCTCGGACATCATCAAGCTTAAATGGCTTGATAATGGCACATACCAGTTTCATATTTTTTATCCTTTTTAGGCTTGGACCGGGCGCAAACCAGGCCACTCACTTGTTGCAGTTGCCAAATAGATAAGAAAGCCTTGTGCCATGTTTATAACTTCAATAAAATCAGAGGGTTAATTTTAAATTCCCATCCATATACAAAAAAACGCACCAAGTCGGTGCGTTTTTTCCCTGCGCGGGTGCAGTCGAGTGAACATCAATGGACTGGGTGAGCATCCATCACTAAGCGTGATGGCTAACTTTATCGGCACGGCAGAATCGATAATCTGATCTATCGTTTTGGCAAAAATTGCTGCCACTGTGTGAGTAAATGTATAAAATCTTCCAGCCCACACTCGGCAGTCAAATTAGCATCATCCATGGTTAGTTCTGGATCAAGCTCGGCGTCCCGCTCATCCATTTGACCAACACTATAATGCGACACATTCACTTCTTGCCTCTCAACTTTAAGAATGTATTCTCGCCCATCAAACTGATATTCACTAAAAGGACCAAGTTGTTGTAAAGCATCTAATAGCTCTTGATAAGCACCGGCACTGGGGTCGAACTCGTCCAATAAAAACCGCTGCAGCGCATGTTGCTCCATCGGCAGTTGCAATTGATAAATACGACTGTCAGGCAAGTAAATGAAATCAAATTCCATCCGCAATTCCCATCGTTTTGTGTTGAAGATGAATGCTAGTTGCGCAATAACAAAGGGCCCGCGAACGGGCCCTTTGGGTACAACAACGACTATAAATTAAACAGCTTGCTGCACAATCACATTCGATGCCACTTTTGTATACTGTGGCATCTGATGGAAATTCAGGTAACGGTAAGTATCCGCTGCCGTCGTTTCAATTTGCTTGGCGTAGTCCAGATACTCAGACACTGTGGGTAAGCGACCGATGATCGATGCGACAGCAGCCAATTCTGCAGACGCTAAGTATACATTGGCGCCTTGACCTAAACGATTCGGGAAGTTGCGTGTTGAAGTCGATACAACGGTCGTACCGTCACCAACACGCGCTTGGTTCCCCATGCACAACGAACAACCTGGAATTTCTATACGCGCGCCAATCCGGCCAAAAATACCGTAATAACCTTCTTCGGTTAACTGGTCTTTGTCCATTTTGGTCGGCGGGGCAATCCACAAACGTGTCGGAATTTGACCTTTAAACTTATCGAGCAATTTACCCGCAGCACGGAAATGGCCGATATTGGTCATACACGAACCGATAAATACTTCGTCAATCTTGTCGCCTTGAACCGATGACAACAAACGAGCATCATCCGGATCGTTTGGCGCACACAGGATTGGTTCTTTGATGTCTGCAAGATCAATTTCAATCACTGCAGCGTATTCAGCATCAGCATCAGCACGCTCCAGTTTCGGGTTGGCTAACCAAGCGTCCATCGCGTTAATTCGACGCTCAATCGTCCGGCGGTCGCCGTAACCTTCTGCGATCATCCATTTAAGCATGACGACGTTCGATTCCAGATACTCACGCACTGAAGCTTCAGACAAAGTCACGGTGCAACCAGCAGCAGAACGTTCAGCGGATGCATCAGAAAGCTCAAAAGCTTGCTCGGCAGTTAATTGCTCCAGACCTTCAATTTCCAGCACACGACCAGAGAAAATGTTGACCTTGCCTTTTTTCTCAACCGTCAGCAAACCTTGCTGAATAGCGTAATAAGGAATGGCATGCACTAAATCCCGCAGGGTAATACCAGGCTGCATTTCACCCTTAAACCGGACCAGCACAGATTCAGGCATATCAAGTGGCATCACGCCAGTTGCTGCAGCAAATGCCACCAGGCCAGAACCTGCCGGGAATGAAATCCCTAATGGGAAACGGGTATGTGAATCACCACCGGTACCGACAGTATCTGGCAACAACATCCGGTTTAACCAGCTGTGAATAATACCGTCACCTGGGCGCAACGAAATGCCACCACGATTCATGATGAAGTCCGGTAGCGTATGGTGCGTATTGACGTCAACTGGTTTTGGATAAGCAGCAGTGTGACAAAATGATTGCATCACTAAATCGGCGGAAAAACCTAAACAAGCTAAGTCTTTCAGCTCATCACGGGTCATTGGGCCCGTGGTGTCTTGTGAACCAACCGTGGTCATTTTAGGTTCACAATATTGCCCTGGACGTATCCCTTTCACGCCACATGCTGTTCCAACCAGCTTCTGAGCCAAGGTGAAACCTTTATCGGTGACCACTGTCACGGCCGGACGTTCAAATACCGTTGAATGTGACAGCCCCATCGCTTCGCGGGCTTTATCCGTTAAGCCACGACCAATGATTAACGGAATACGGCCACCGGCACGCACTTCATCTAACAGCACATTAGAGCGCAACTCAAAAGTGGAAATCACTTCTTCTGTGCCGTGGCGTTTCACCACACCCTGATGCGGGAAAATGTCGATCACATCGCCCATCGCCATGCTGTTTACGTCCAGTTCAATTGGTAATGAACCAGAATCTTCCATGGTATTGAAGAAGATAGGTGCAATTTTGCTGCCTAAACAAACACCACCTGTGCGCTTGTTTGGAACAAATGGCATATCTTCGCCCATAAACCACAGGACTGAATTTGTCGCTGATTTACGTGACGAACCGGTCCCAACTACATCACCAACATAAGCCAGTGGAAAACCTTTGGCGATCAAGGCGGCAATCTGTTTCACCGGGCCAATCGCGCCTGGTGCATCCGGCTCAATCCCTTCACGGGCATTTTTCAGCATGGCTAACGCATGTAATGGAATATCCGGACGTGACCAAGCATCTGGTGCAGGTGACAAGTCATCGGTATTGGTTTCGCCAGTGACTTTAAACACCGTGACCGTAATTTTTTCTGGAATGGCTGGTTTGCTAGTAAACCACTCTGCATCCGCCCAGCTTTGCATCACAACTTTGGCGTGAGCATTGCCGGCATCAGCCTTTTCTTTTACGTCATGAAACGCATCAAACATTAATAAAGTGTGCGACAAGCCTTTAGCCGCCAAAGCGCCTAATTTATCGCTATCCAGTAAGTCAATCATTGGCTGGATATTGTAACCACCAAACATGGTACCTAATAATTCAGTGGCACGCTCAGCACTGACTAAAGGGCTTGGGACTTCACCTTTGGCAACTGCAGTTAAGAAGCCAGCTTTTACATAAGCTGCTTCGTCAACGCCCGGTGGAATACGGTTTTCCAGTAAATCAACTAGGAAGGTTTCTTCGCCGGCTGGAGGATTTTTTAATAGATCGGTTAATGACGCCACTTGCTGGGCATTTAATGGCAGTGGAGGAATGCCTTGAGCCGCGCGTTCGGCGACATGTTCACGGTATTGTTGAAGCACAGTAATGTCCTCTGGTTGGTCCACTGCAACCTGTATCACAGCGGTTTTCAGTCAAATCTAAACAGGTGGATTATAAGAAAAAAAAGCCTGAATTGACATGCAAGTATAAGCAATCAGGCTTATAGTGGGTATAAATTTGGTGAATGGCGCTGCGTTTTAAACACGGTTCCATATATGGATGATCATTCTACCACAAACTGCTTACGGCTCAGCCCGACCTGCCAAAACCAATGTCTCACCCGCGCTATGACTTTCACGAAAAAGGCCGCAATGCGGCCTTTTAAAGGATAGTGTCAATCGATAACTACCAGATTTTTACTCGTTTTTCTGGCGCGATATACATTTTGTCGCCTTCTTTCACGTCAAAAGCACTGTAGAACTCCGGAATGTTCGACACGATGCCAATAGCGCGATACTCACTTGGTGAATGTGGATCAGTCATCAGACGGTTACGCAACTCTTCCTCACGGTATTTACGACGCCAGACTTGTGACCAGCTAATAAAGAACCGTTGTTCCGCGGTAAAACCGTCAATCACAACAGCAGGTTTGCCCGCAAGCGATAGCTTATAAGCACGCAATGCCACCGTCAAACCACCTAAGTCACCGATATTTTCGCCCAAGGTCAGTTCGCCGTTTACATGAACTCCTGCAACCGGCTCATACTGGTTATATTGTTCGACCAGTTGCTTACCTCGTTTTTCGAACTCGGCCTTGTCAGCGTCAGTCCACCAGTTGCGTAAATTACCATCGCCGTCATATTTAGCGCCTTGATCGTCAAAACCATGACCTAATTCGTGGCCAATCACTGCGCCAATACCGCCATAGTTGACCGCATCATCCGCAGCCATATTAAAGAACGGCGGTTGTAGAATTGCAGCCGGAAATACAATTTCGTTATTAGTTGGATTGTAATAAGCATTCACGGTTTGTGGCGTCATAAACCATTCAGAGCGGTCAATCGGCTTGCCTAACTTGTTCAGCATTTCGCTGTAAGCAAATGCGGTCGCTGCCTTAAAGTTACCCACCAAATCATCGGCTTTGATGCTCAGATTGCTGTAATCTTTCCACTTGTCTGGATAGCCAATTTTCGGAGTGAACTTTGCCAGCTTTTCATGTGCTGCTTTTTTCGTTTCCGGCGTCATCCATTCGAGGGTGTCGATACTATCGTGATAAGCCTGGATCAGGTTTTTTACCAACACTTCCATCCGCGCTTTGGCTTCAGGTTTGAAATGTTCAGACACATATAACTTGCCGGCAATTTCGCCCAACACTTCATCAGATGCGTTAACCGCTTTTTTCCAACGCGGTTGTTGCTCTAAGGTGCCTGACAACACTTTGCCGTATAAATCAAACTGACGGTCAACAAATGCTTTGCTTAATTTTCCTGAAAATTCGGATACTAAGCGCAATGATAAATAATCTTTCCAACTTTGTAAGTCGGTCTCACTATAGATCTTGCCAAAGGCTTCAACATAACTTGGTTGCTGTACAATAATGTCGTTGACGCCATCTAACTTGGCTGCTTTGGCAAAGGTTTCCCACGGAAAACCGCCGAGCGCCGTTGTTAAATCGGCTTTGGAAAATTTGTTATACGTTTTGTCGGCATCACGGTTTTCAACACGTGACCACTGCGCGCCAGCTAACTTGGTTTCTAGCGCCAGGATACGCTCAGCGGCTTTTTCTGCATCTGCAACACCAGCCAATGTCAGCATATCTTTGATGTATGAAACATAGGCAGCACGGATAGTTTTGAATTTTTCGTCATCTTTTAGGTAATAGTCACGGTCTGGTAAACCTAAACCTGATTGACCGAGATATACCGCATACTGGGTTGAGTTTTTCTCGTCATTGTTGACGTACCAACCTAATGGGATCGCCGCCCCCATGCGCTGGAAGTTTGCAAAAGCGCTCGCCAGTTGATCAGCATCAGCAATCGCCGCAATGCTGGCTAAATCGGCTGCAATCGGAGTTTTACCTAAAGCTTCAATGCCTACTTCGTCCATAAAGCTAGTGTAAAAATCACCTAGCTTTTGCTCGTCGGTGCCCGGCGTTTTGTTCGCTTTGGCGGCGGCGCTTTCGATAATCGTGCGCAGAGCAGTCTGTGCATCATCACTTAACTTGGTAAAAGAACCGTAATTTGATTTGTCCGCCGGAATTTCAGTTTTGTTTAGCCAGGTACCGTTCACGCTGTAAAAGAAGTTTTCGCTGTGCTTGACCGCAGCATCGAAGTTTTCTTGGTCGACACCCGACAATAAAGCAGTAACAGGTGCAGCCGCTTCTGGCGCTGCAGTGTTCGCAGTAGACGGCGCTTTATCGCAGGCCGCCAAACCAAGGGCTAAAGCGACGCTAGCCGCCAGCAGGGTAATTTTTTTCATTTGAGTTGTTCCTGAGTGGAGGGAGGAAATAATGTAGTTTTACCTGAACCATAGTACGCGCTTCATCACCTTCGTTACAATGACGGGTTTACACAACTTGTAACGGAATGTGACATTACAGCAAAATTAAGGGAACGCATGATGCTGACTAGCCAGCCGATGCGAGCCAGCAAGCGGTGAGTGCTTCAGTGTAGAAGCTTGATAACAAAAAAGGCCGCGATGCGGCCTTTTTTAGAGCTAAATTAGCTACTTATTTCTTTTTCGCTTTTGGATTTGGCAAGTCAGTGATTGAACCTTCGTACATTTCAGCCGCTAAACCAATCGATTCATTCAGCGTTGGGTGAGCGTGAATGGTTAACGCGATATCTTCAGCGTCAGCACCCATTTCAACGGCTAAACAAATTTCACCGAGCATTTCACCGGCATTGATACCGACAATAGCGCCACCCAGAATACGGTGGGTTTCTTTGTCGAAAATCAGTTTAGTGAAGCCTTCAGTGCGCGCTGAAGCAATAGCGCGACCCGAAGCGGCCCATGGGAAGGTTGCCGTTTCAACTGCAACGCCTTTTTCTTTGGCTTCTTTTTCAGTAATACCCACCCAAGCCATTTCTGGATCGGTGTAAGCGACTGAAGGAATGCAACGTGGGTCGAAGAAATGCTTCAGGCCAGAAATAACTTCTGCTGCCACATGACCTTCGTGTACTGCTTTGTGTGCCAGCATTGGTTGACCAATCACGTCACCAATGGCGTAAATATGGCCAACGTTGGTGCGCAGTTGCTTATCAACATTGATAAAGCCACGCTCATCAACATTTACACCTGCTTTGGCTGCATCTAACAGTGCGCCATTTGGACGACGGCCAACTGCCACTAAAATTTTATCAAAACGCACTGGTGCTGCTGGTGCATTTTTGCCTTCAAACGTCACGTACAGACCGTCAGTTTTGGCTTCAACAGCCGTCACTTTGGTCGACAACATGATGTTGAACTTATCTTTGTTGTACTTGGTATAGGCTTTGACCAAATCAGCATCTGCAGCAGGAACCAGCTGATCAGCAAATTCAACTACAGACACTTTTGAACCCAGCGCGCGGTAAACCGTACCCATTTCCAAACCGATGATGCCACCGCCTAATACCAACATTTCACCTGGAATGTCTTTCAGTTCCAAAGCGCCGGTTGAATCGATGACGCGTGGATCATCTTTTGGAATAAATGGCAGCGCTACTGGCTCAGAGCCGGCAGCAATAATAGCGTGTTCAAAGGTGATCGTGGTGTCACCAACAACCAGCGTGTTGGCACCGGTGAACTTACCGAAGCCAGTCACCACTTTTACTTTGCGCATTTTTGACATGCCGGCTAGGCCATTCGTCAGCTGAGCAACCACTTTGTCCTTCCAGCCACGAATTTTGTCTAAATCAATTTGTGGTGCACCAAAAGTCACACCATGAGACGCCATGTCATGCGCATCATCGATGACTTTGGCCACATGTAATAAAGCTTTAGAAGGGATACAACCGACGTTTAAACAAACACCGCCAAGTGTGCTGCGCGCTTCAACTAAAGTCACTTCCAGACCTAAGTCAGCAGCGCGAAAGGCTGCAGAGTAACCACCAGGGCCAGCGCCCAGGACCACAACTTGCGTTTTGATTTCGTTGCTCATCGTTTTACCTTTTTATCTTTTGCTAAGATAGCCACCGGCAAAGGCCGGTAGCCAGGGAATAAAGTGGCGAAATTTTATCATCCTACCTGAAAGATGTCCCGTACCTTTTCAGTATCGACAACATCCCTTTGGGTAGAATGCGTCAAATCACATAATGATTTGGCGGATATCCGCTAAATAAGACGCCAGTGTCGCCGTGAAACGCGCCGCCAATGCTCCGTCGATCACTCGATGATCGTACGACACTGACAACGGCACCATCAGCCGTGGTTCAAACTCTTTGCCGTTCCATTTGGGTTTGATGTCAGATTTTGACACGCCCAAAATAGCCACTTCCGGTGCATTGACGATCGGCGTAAATGCAGTACCACCGATGCCACCAAGGCTAGAAATCGTGAAACAACCGCCCTGCATCTCGGCAGCCGTCAGCTTGCCTTCGCGCGCTTTAAGAGAAATATCCTGCAGCTCGCGTGACAGCTCGATAATACCTTTTTTGTTCACATCTCGAACAACCGGCACCACTAAACCGTTTGGTGTATCTACAGCAATGCCTAAGTGCACATATTTCTTCAGAATTAAGCTGGCGCCATCTTCAGAAAGTGAACTGTTAAAGGTTGGAAACTCTTCCAACGCTTTGGCTACGGCTTTCATCACAAACACCAGCGGCGTGTATTTCACACCCAGTTTCTTTTTATCAGCTAAGGCATTTTGCTCTTTGCGGAAATCCTCGAGACCAGTGATATCCGCTTCGTCAAACTGCGTGACATGTGGAATGCGTACCCAGTTGCGGTGCAGGTTATTGCCCGACAGTTTTTGAATACGAGATAGCGGTTTTTCTTCTACGGCGCCAAATTTAGCAAAATCAACTTTTGGCCATGGGATCAAATCAAAACCAACACTGTTGCCACTGCCGGTAACCTGGCCTTTGCCAGAAGCCACTTGGGCAATAATGTTTTTCACATAATTTTGTACGTCTTCACGTTGCACCCGGCCTTTGCGGGCAGAGCCAGTGACTTTGGACAAATCGACGCCAAACTCACGCGCTAACCGACGAACCACCGGCGATGCATGGGCATACGCCTGATTTTCAACAAAACCGGTGCTGGCAGCAGGTGCTGCTGGTGTAGGAGCAGCAGTTGGCGCGATTGCGGCCGGTGCTGAAGTTGTCGCTGGGGCTGCAGTTGCCGCCGGAGCTGCGGCTGGCGCAGCAGCACCGGTCGAAAACACAAACACCAACGAACCCGTCGACACTTTGTCACCGACTTTCACTTTAATTTCAGTCACGGTGCCGGCAAATGGCGCTGGCACTTCCATCGCAGCTTTATCGCCTTCAACGTTTAGCAGGGATTGATCGGCTTTCACCACATCGCCTACTTTGACCATAATTTCAGTCACTTCAACGGCGTCACCACCGATGTCTGGCACCATCACGTCTTGCAACGTCGCAGCCGTAGAAGCTGCTGGAGCCGAAGTTGCTTCCGCGGCAGCCGGTGCTGGCGCAGGTGCAGCTGCTGGAGCAGGAACTTCGGACGCTGCAGCCGCGCCCTCAAATACCATAATCATTGAGCCGGTTTTCACTTTATCACCGGCTTTAACGCGCACTTCTTTCACCACACCAGCTTGTGGCGCTGGCACTTCCATCGCGGCTTTATCGCCTTCGACGCTTAATAATGACTGATCAAGGGTGACGGTGTCCCCAGCTTTGACCAACACTTCGGTCACTTCCACTTCATCGGCACCAATATCTGGTACAAAAATTTCAATGCTCATTGCAATTCCTCTTACGCGAACAGCGGGTTCGGCTTGTTGGTATCAATGCCAAAACGCACAATGGCGTCACTGACCAGCTGCTTATCGATTTCACCTTGTTTCGCCAGTTCACGTAAGGAAGCCAGCACGATATAACCCGCGTTGACTTCAAAGTGACGGCGCAGGTTTTCGCGGCTATCTGAGCGGCCAAAACCATCAGTGCCCAACACTTTATAAGACGCTGACGGCACAAATGCCCGCACCTGATCGGCGTAATTTTTGATGTAGTCGGTGGCGGCAATCACGGGTTCTTTGCCTAACACTGAAGCGATAAACGGTATTTTTTCCGCTTCATTCGGGTGCAGCATATTGTGGCGTTCACAGTCCTGACCATCACGAGCCAGTTCATTAAACGAGGTCACAGAGAACACGTCAGACGCAACGCCATATTCTTCACTCAGAATTTCTGCGGCGCGACGTACTTCGTTCAAAATAGTGCCTGAACCCAACAATTGCACTTTGGCTTTGCTGCCACTTAAGGTTTCCAGCTTGTAAATACCACGACGTATGCCTTCTTCGGCGCCTTCAGGCATCGCTGGGTGATGATAGTTTTCGTTCATCACGGTGATGTAGTAGTAGACGTTTTCCTGCGTCACACCGTACATGCGGCGAATACCGTCTTGAATAATCACTGCTAATTCATAAGCATAAGTTGGATCGTAAGAAATACAGTTCGGTACTGTGCCGGCCAGAATATGACTATGGCCATCTTCGTGCTGTAAACCTTCACCGTTAAGCGTAGTACGACCTGCGGTGGCACCTAACAGGAAACCCCGAGCTTGTTGATCGCCCGCCAGCCATGCCATATCGCCAACGCGCTGGAAACCAAACATAGAGTAATAAATGTAGAACGGGATCATCGGTAAATCGTTGGTGCTGTAAGACGTTGCGGCAGCAACCCAAGACGCCATCGCACCGAGCTCGTTAATCCCTTCTTGTAACACCTGGCCTGACGTTTCTTCTTTATAATAAGAAACAATAGCGCGGTCTTCCGGTGTGTACGTTTGGCCACGTGGGTTATAAATACCAATTTGCCTAAACAAACCTTCCATGCCGAAGGTGCGGGCTTCGTCCGCCACGATCGGCACAATTTGCTTCCCGATATTGGCGTCTTTTAGCAGAATATTCAGGCCACGGACAAAAGCCATGGTGGTTGAAATTTCGCGTTTTTGCTCTTCCAATAAACCTTCAAAAGCCGGTAATTCTGGCAAGGTCATTGGGTTGGTGAAGTTTGGCAAACGAACCGGCGTGTAGCCACTTAACGCCGCACGGCGATCGTGCAAATACTTATGCTCTGGCGAACCTTCCGGCAACTGCAGATACGACAACGTCTGGGCATCTTCTTCGCTTAGGTAATCTTCGAGGTTCAGACGCTTGCGAATTTGCAGCACATGCGTCATATCCATTTTTTTCACTTGGTGCGCGATGTTTTTGCCTTCAGCCGCCTCGCCCATGCCATAACCTTTGATGGTTTTGGCTAAAATAACCGTTGGCCGGCCTTTGGTTTCCTGCGCCGCTTTAAAAGCTGCATACAGCTTTGACGGTTCATGACCACCCCGTTTTAACGCAAAAATTTCTTCGTCAGTCATGTCAGCAACCAAGGCTGCCGTTTCCGGGTAACGACCGAAAAAATGCTGACGCACGTAGGCACCGTCTTTGGCTTTATAAGTCTGATAGTCGCCATCAACAGTTTCGTTCATTAGCTCTAACAACTTGCCGGTGGTGTCTTTGGCCAGTAATTTATCCCAGCCACTACCCCACACCACTTTAATCACGTTCCAGCCAGCGCCGCGAAATAATCCTTCCAGTTCCTGGATGATTTTTCCGTTGCCCATCACCGGGCCGTCTAAACGTTGCAGGTTACAGTTGACGAGGAAACATAAGTTATCCAGTTTTTCACGGGCCGCGAACGACAATGAACCACGGCTTTCCGGTTCATCCATCTCGCCATCACCTAAAAAGGCATAAACCCGCTGCTGTGACGTGTCTTTCATGCCACGGCCATCTAAATATTTTAAGAAGCGTGCTTGATAGATAGAAGTGATTGGGCCTAAACCCATCGACACGGTTGGGAACTGCCAGAATTCAGGCATCAGTTTTGGATGCGGATATGAAGATAAACCTTCACCACCAACTTCCTGACGGAAATTGTCCAATTGATCAGCGGTTAAGCGGCCTTCGACAAAAGCGCGGGCATAAATACCAGGAGAAATGTGACCTTGATAATACACCAAGTCACCACCGTCTTTTTCATTCGGGGCGCGGAAGAAGTGGTTAAAACAAGTTTCATAAAATGCGGCAGAAGATTGGTAAGACGCCATATGGCCGCCCAATTCCAGCTCTTTTTTCGAGGCGCGCAAGACGATCATAATGGCGTTCCAGCGGATCACCGAACGAATGCGTTTTTCCAGATTCACATCACCCGGATAAGCCGGTTCCTGCTGTGGCGGAATAGTATTGATATAATTGGTGGTGATGCCGGTTGGCATGTCCACGCCTTCGAGGCGGGCTTGCTCCAGCACGTGCTCTAACAGAAACTGCGCACGTTCGACGCCTTCGGTACGAACCACAGATGCAAGGGCTTCTAACCATTCTTTGGTTTCGAGCGCGTCGATGTCAATCTTACTGACTTCAGACATATCAAAGTTTCCTATATTCCGAGCCTGCCAGCAGCAGGGTCTATTTCATTAAAAGTAAGCTTACGCTGTTCAGTTCGTTTGTGACCGACGCAGCGAGCGTGCAAGGCGTGAGCGTTCCCGATCAGCTTCCAGCAATGCCTCTTCAATAAAGGCCAGATGGCTGTTGCTGGCTTGCCGGGCTTGCTCCGGCTCACCGTTGATCACTGCTTCCATTAACCGTTGCCGATGTGCATTCAGCTGGCCCACGATCCCATCTTTTTGTCGCAAAATTTCCAGGTTCAACTGAATATTTTGCTCTACCAGCGGCGTTAAGCCGCGTACTAAATGGAGCAACACCACGTTATGCGACGCTGCTGCCACTGCTAAATAAAGTTGCCCAACCGCTTTGGCTTCAGCTTCTAAATCTTGCTGTTGCTGTGCAGTACAAATTTCATCATAACGTTGTTTAATGTCGGCAAAATCTGTACTGGTGCCACGAAGGGCGGCGTAATAAGCACAAATACCTTCTAAAGCGTGACGAAATTCCAGTAAATCAAACTGTGACTCAGGATGGCGGCCAATCAGTTCAAACAGTGGATCAGTGAGACCACCCACCAGATTGTCGCAAACATAAGTGCCACCGCCCTGTTTACGACTCACCAAACCTTTCGCTTCCATTTTCTGCAAGGCTTCGCGCAAGCTGGGCCTTGAGACATCAAACTGTTCAGCTAATTCACGTTCGGTTGGGAGTTTTTGACCAGGCGCAAAGGTGCCTTCGAGCAGCATATGTTCTAGCTGCTCGACAATACGGTCTGACAATTTGGCAGGTTTTATTTTCAGTGTATTCATCCTGATCCGTACCGGTAAGGGCATCGTTTTGCACTGACCTCTCGCGGCGGTGTGTTTTATGTTTGTTTTTACTACTGTAAATTGGTAAGACCATTTTACATAGGCAAGCATTAAGGTAACAGAAAGCTTAGTTGAAGTAAATTCTAGCGGACAGTTCAGCGGCGGTTTAGCAACAAATAACTAGAGTTTTGGCTCTAAAAATATCTAGCGGTGGACAGGGTTTAAAATTGGTCTGACCATCCGCCTAGTCGTGCTCAGCGTCTAACCTCGTCCGATGAGCACGACATAAATCGAGAAAATGACCGTTAAGGCAACAAGCCACTGAGGGTTAATACGGCAACTAACGCAAGGAAAAACAAGATATTTCTTTTCGACAGTTGTACCAGTGAGCACACTTCACTGCTGCAATTACGCAACTCTTCCGGCAATGGCTCGGCCGCTTTAGCAATATCTGCCAACACAACTTCAGCCGGCGTACTGCTATCAACCAAATAAGCAATCAGTGCGGCAGAAGCGCGCGAAAAATGCCCGACCAACGCAAAACCCAAGCCAAATAATCTGACGGGAAGCCAATCTGCCCAATGACTCAAATCTGCAGCGAACCCTTGGATACGAAGTTGTTGTTCGAGGCTGGCCGTCGTAGCACTGGTATCTGCGGGCGATGAATCCGCTTCTTTTGGAACAAATGCGTTGCTTTCTCTGTCGGCCTGCATCTCGTCTGCCGACGGCGTGACTGTTTCGCTCAAGGGCGCGTCTGTTGGATCAACGTCCTCATTAGCCACGGCTGCGGTGGTAAGCTCTGGTCCAGTCGAAGTGTGGGCCTGAGCTAGCGGTAAATAAGTGACGGGTTCGGCTAGCTGGCGCAACATGGCGTAAGCAATAGCGCCAAAGGCACCCAGCACAGCGAACCAAAACAATACCGCCGCATAATACTTAAAATTAATCCAAATCAACCGTTGGCCGTGGCTTAACTCATCAGAAGCAATACCGGCATCGGCATTAATTTGCATCATCACCAAATATGCAGCTTCTTGATCCTGACGCTCTGCCGCATTGAGATATTGCTTATAGAGCTGCCGATAATGCCAACAGCCAATACACAACAACAATACCAGCGTATTAACCAGTAAATTGACTAACCAGAAGTCGATGGTCACTAACACCAAAGCCACCACCAATGACGGCAGCAGCCACCACAGCACAATGCCAAATTGCTGCCCCATTAACGTAGCCAACGGGCCCTGCCGCGAGATTTGTAAATAGGGCTGTACGTAACTCACCCACTGCCAAGCTTGTGTGCGCACCGCCAGTCTTTCAATAATTAATGCGATTAACATGCTGATTAAGGTCACTATGATATCTCCCTATTCCAGTTGAGTGCGGCTAGCATGCTGCAAAGCCGTTAAATCAGCCAAAAAGTCTGACCAGTTAAATGCCGGACCCGGATCGGTTTTACGACCAGGTGCAATGTCACTATGCCCCACGATTGAGGCAACTGACAACAATGGATATTGGGTAATAAGTGCATGGCACAGTTGTACTAACGCTTGGTATTGCATGGCAGTAAAAGGTTCGTCGTCGGTGCCTTCGAGCTCAATACCAATCGAAAAATCATTACATTTGTCACGACCTTGGAACTGACTGACTCCAGCATGCCAGGCGCGTTTGGCAAATGGCACATATTGCCACACCCGGCCATCTCGATAGATCACACAATGCGCCGACACCCGAACTCCTTGCAACTGGTAAAAATAAGGGTGCAAAGTGCAGTCTAGTCGGCCTGCAAAAAAATCATCGATATAAGGTGTAGCCAGGCAAGGCGCGCCAAACTGCCCAGGCGGCAGGCTGATATTGTGGATCACCAACAAACTAATATCAGAAGCGTCTGGGCGTTCATCCCAATGATCGCAAGGCCGCTGCGTTATCGGCAACAATAAAGTATCTAGCGTTGCGGCCGGATCAGTATTGGCCTCTGTGGGTTGTTTTTGCAATTGTGCTTCACGCTGTTTATGCTGTGACTCTATTGTCAGTGCAGAGTGAAGTGAATGCAAGCGCCTGATCCTACGACCAAACTCGGCAAAGGTTTTGCCATTATTGCGTGGCTGCTGCTACTGGGCGTGATCTATTTGTTTTTTGACGATTATCTCGCAGCGCAACTGAACCCCAATCAACAGCTAAACTCTGCCGTGGGTGTCGGTGGCGAGCGCACTGTGGTGCTCAATGCCAACCGGCAAGGACATTATGTCGGCACGTTAAAACTCAATGGCCAAAACGTCGACTTTTTGCTTGATACTGGCGCCACTATGGTGGCAGTTTCCAGTGAGGTCGCGCGCCGTACCGGCATGGTACAAGGCCGCGCTTACCAAACCGCCACCGCCAACGGCATCACGACCGTCTATCAAAGTCAGATTAATCAATTACAACTGGGTGATATTGTGTTGACGAATCTGAACGCTAGCATAGTCCCCAATTTGACCGGATCGGAAATTTTGCTAGGAATGAGCGCGTTAAAACATTTAGAATTCGCGCAACAAGCAAATCAATTGCAACTTATTCAAAGAAACTAACTATGCCGGGATCTATGTCTGAACAGCAAAAGCACAGCACCAGCTTGCCTGACCAACAAGCGGGCCATCAAAAAGAACTTAGCCATAACGAAAGACTGGCGCAGGAAATACGCCGAGGCGTGAGTCAGGCACTGGCTGAAGATTTAGGTTATTTGCCATTGCACCAAGGCGATATCACCGCATCGTTGATCCCGCTAAGCCAACAAGCCACCGCCACTATTATTACTCGTGAAGATTGTGTGGTTTGTGGTGTAGCTTGGGTTGATGAAGTCTTTCAGCAGCTTTGTGATCAAGTGGTGATCCAGTGGCATGTCAAAGACGGTGAGGCGGTACATAGCAATACCGTGTTATGCGAAATCAGCGGTCCGGCGCGGATGCTGTTAACGGGCGAGCGAACGGCCCTGAATTTTTTGCAAACGTTAAGTGGCACTGCCACCACCACGGCGCAATATGTGGCTTTGCTTGGTGATAGCCACACCAAACTGTTAGACACCCGCAAAACATTGCCGGGTTTACGCTTAGCCCAAAAATATGCGGTCAGCTGCGGTGGCGGCAAAAATCATCGGATTGGTTTATACGACGCATTTTTAATCAAAGAAAACCATATTGCTGCCGCGGGCTCCATTCAAGCGGCGGTCACCACAGCGCGGCAGAATTTCCCGGGTAAAACAGTGGAAGTGGAAGTGGAAGATTTAACAGAGTTACAACAGGCACTGGATGCCGGCGCCGACATTATTATGCTCGATAACTTCTATATTGCCGATATTCAACAAGCCGTTGCCATCAATCAAGGTCAGGCTAAGCTGGAAGTGTCTGGCAATATTACCAGCGAGGCATTAAAAGCGCTTAGCAGCACCGGCGTAGATTATATTTCCAGTGGCGCATTGACTAAAAATGTCAGAGCCATTGATTTATCGATGCGCCTGCGTAGTTTGTAGTTTGTAGTT
>JBBKWN010000052.1:0-11595 GCA_037968955.1 Rheinheimera sp.
GCTAACAACAGATGCCTGATTGTTTGTGCATATCACAAGACTATGAATGTCTGCGGCATCGTTTTATCGAAAAACCAACAATCACGGATTTACGCTTCACCACTCGCATTGATTGGCCGTCGATGCACTTACCTCGATATAAAATAAATACCCGATCTTCGCTCAAGTGGGTAATCGCCTATCTTGGTTTTTCTAGCCCAATTTAATGGGTGGCCTAGACCAAGAAACCACACCAATGAAAAAAAGGGCCGCAACTGCGACCCTAAAGGTTGGGAACTGTACCATCGGCTCCGCTGACGAAACCCCAGCAACATTGCTGAAAATTACAGCGTTAAAAACCTGAGCGTAATGCCGCAATGCGTTTTTCCAGCGGCGGGTGGCTCATAAACAGCTCGGAAGCGGCAGGTTTGTTGGCAATACCAAACGCCATCATCGAACCTTCTAATTGGCTTTCATGGTTGTTTCGTAACCGCTCTAAGGCCGCAATCATTTTATCTGCACCCACCAGTTTGGCAGCGCCAGCATCAGCGCTGTATTCACGTTTGCGAGAAAACCACATCACGATGATGCTGGCGAGCACACCAAAAATCATTTCAAGTACAAACACGGTCGCCATATAGGCCAAACCACCTTGTGCCGGTTCTTGACTATCACTGCTGCGGGTAGAATTAGAGATCGCACCGGCAATTAACCGAGCCATAAAAATAACAAACGTGTTCACCACACCTTGGATCAGCGTCAGCGTTACCATATCGCCATTGGCCACATGCGAAATTTCATGGGCTAACACCGCTTCGACTTCATCTTCACGCATGTTTCGCAGCAGTCCAGTACTCACAGCCACCAAGGCATTGTTTCGGCTCATGCCAGTGGCAAAAGCATTCATTTCTGGCGACTCATAAATAGCCACTTCTGGCATTTTGATACCCGCTTTAGCCGATTGATTTTTTACGGTGCTAAACAGCCATTGTTCAGTCGCATTGCGCGGCTGCTCAATCACCACCGCGCCAGTTGACCGTTTAGCCATCCATTTGGACATGGCTAGCGAAATAAACGATCCACCAAAACCAAACACCGCGGCCAGCGTTAGTAATCCACCCATGCTGTTGCGGTTGATCCCAAATACCGAAAACACGATACTGAGCACAATAGACAAGACCAGCATTACTGCTAAGTTTGTCAATAAAAACAGCATTATACGTTTCATGTTTACCTCTGTTACTGCGTAAGTTACAACCGAGCTATTTAAATTACTGACCTTACTATATGGACGGAATTTTGATTTTCAATCGTCCAACAACACTGATTTGTAACCGTTCGTATCCAAGCCTGCTGCAAACACAAAAACACTGTCGTACAATCGGGCTCAATCTAAAGGAGTCGTCTATGCAATTATTGCTTTTAAGCTCGTCACGCGCTAACAACAGCGCGTATTTAGCCCCCGGACTTCCGCTGATCAATGACATGCTTGGTGACATTCGCCGGCTGTTGTTTATTCCATATGCGGGCGTGAGTGTCGGCTATGACGAATATCATAAACAGGTACAAGCAGCCCTATTGCCGCTGGACATCATCGTTGACAGTATTCATCAGTTTGACAACCCGCAACAGGCGGTGGCGCAAGCAACAGCCATCATGATTGGTGGCGGTAATACTTTTCATTTATTACATCAATTGTATCAGCAGCAACTCATTGAGCTGATTTACAAAAAAGTAAAAAATGGCATGCCTTATATCGGCTGGAGCGCAGGTTCAAATGTCGCTGGGCAAAGTATCCGCACCACCAATGACATGCCGATCATTGAACCCCCTTCGTTTAGCGCACTTAATTTATTGCCGTTACAACTTAATCCACATTACACCGACTTTAAACCGGCTGGTTTTCATGGCGAAACCCGTGATATGCGGTTAAACGAGTTTATGTTATTAAACCCAACCACACCGATCGTCGGTTTGCCAGAAGGGACAGCGCTTCGCTGTGATGGCCAGAGCCTGATATATGTGGGTACGAGCGCTGGCTTTTTGTTTATCGGTGGTGAAAAAACTGCATTCGAGCCAGGCGCTGACTTGTCACATCTCCTAAAACTTTAACTCGGGGTGGCAATCATTGAGCACGGCACGTCGCAGTTATCGTCGACGTGCTTTGGGCGTGGTGGGCGTGGCGTTAACGTGGCTCAACACATTCGCCAAACTGCGCCAGCAGTGTCTTTGCGAAGGAGGTCGCTAACGAATCTGGCATTTGGGCTTGATAAGGTAACGTGGCAAGTAACGGCCATGGTAAACGCTGGGTTAAATCGGCAATGTTTTCAGCAAGTAATAGCATCGCTGGATCGATCACATTCGCCACCCAGCCTAACACCTTCACCCCAGAGCGCTGCAATTCGCGGGCGGTCAACATCGCGTGATTTAAACAGCCCAGCTTCATCCCCACCACCAAAATGACCGGCAATTGCCGCAGCACCACCCAATCGGCTAAATACTGTTGTTGATTTATCGGCAATAACCAACCGCCAGCGCCTTCAATCAACCGCACAGCAGCAGGAAGCGTAGCAGTTTCAAGTAGTTGTTGATCAAGCAGCGTAAAATCGAGCGCAATGCCTTCGTTCACCGCCGCCAAATGCGGCGCCACGGGCGCTTGTAATAGCACCGGGTTGACCGTGGCATAAGATAACGACAGTGCCGACAATGCCTGTAACTGTTTTGCATCTGCGTTTTTGCCGTCCGCATCAACACCCGCAGCAATAGGTTTTAAGCCAATCGCACTGATTTGGCATGCTAAAAAGCCACGCAGCAGCGCACTACTTACATAGGTTTTTCCGGCATCAGTATCGGTGCCGGTAATAAATACGGTTTGCATGTTCGTTCCTGTCAGCGTTGGTCAGTGTCGGTAGGCGCCAAGAAATCAATGGCCGCAGCCGATGCAGCTGACAAGCGTGGCGTCGCCGGTTTTGTCGCGACAATCTGCAGCACCTGATAACTTAACGGTAATCCTTGTGGCTGGCGAAACTGCTCGTAATGCTTGGCAAATGCCAACCAGCGGTGTTTGCCCATTAATCCCTGCCCTTGACGCGCTTGCACAAAATTGGCGCCAATCTGTTTAAAACCGCGCGCCAAAGCCCAAGCATCAGGATAGTGCACTTGATACTGTCGTTGCTGGCTGTTGATGCGAAGTCCCAGCTGCTGTAGCGGCGCCAATAAGGCTTCTGGCGCTAAAAAGCTTAATTGATGGGACTCATCATCTACCTGCGCCCAGCTTTGTTGAAACTCAAGCAGCGACCCCTGCACTAGCGTGGTTAATAACAACTGACCACCGGGTTTAACAATACGGCTCAGCTCCGCCAGCGCAGCGTCCGGCTGACGGCACCATTGCAACATCAGACTGCTAAAAATGATATCGACACTATTATCTGGCAGCGGAATATCGCAGACATCCGCTTGCAGATAACGACTGGCACAACCAAGTCGTTGCGCCTCAGCTAACATGGCGGCGCTTAAATCAACGGCCCACAATTCATCACTGTGCTGCATCAGTTGCCGATGATACCAACCCGGGCCACAACCAACATCCAAGATTATTGCCGCCCGGGCCGGTAAACATCGGGCTAAATCCAGTGCGACTTGCTGCTGTAAGGTGGCGGCAGTTAAATAACTTTGCGCCGCTTTATCAAAATGCGCCGCAATGCGCGTGGTTGGCGGCGACTGATGACTGGAGGTGGTACTGGAGTTGGTAGTGAGGGTGGTGCCCAAGGCATCACAGGTTGCAGTTTGATTTGCACTTGCTTGGCTAAATTTTTGTGCGGCGAAGCTGGTCATAACACCGCCACTAAACTTTTGAATAACAATTCGAGATCCGCTTTTTTATGCAGTGCCGATAACGTGATCCGTAACCGGGCTTGATGCACCGGCACCGTCGGCGATCGAATAGCGCTAAGCCAAATACCTTGCTCAGCCAAACTTCGGCTGACATTCATTGCCTTGTGACTATCACCTATCAGTAGCGGCTGAATAGCACTGTGCGATGGCAATAGCGGTAGCTCATAATGCGCCGCCAATTCCTGGCACCAACGAATGTTTTGCATAAGCGCCTCGCGCCGCCATTGTTCAGTGCGGCATAACCGAATACTGCTGGTCATGGCGACCGCCATCGCTGGCGACAACGCAGTGCTGTAAATAAAATGCCGAGCACTTTGGGTTAAATAGTCGGCGACCAGTTTAGAGCTGGCTAAAAAGCCGCCTTGACCACCCAATGCTTTGCCAAAATTAGCCATCAGGCACTGCACCGACGTCGTCGCCAAACCAGCCGCTGCCAAAGAGCCGGCCCCTTGTGGGCCATGCACGCCAAGCCCGTGCGCGTCATCGAGCAATAATGGCGCCCCTGAGTGCTGGCAAAGCTGGTGCAGCGCGGCAAGGTCTGGCGAATCGCCATCCATGCTAAACACACCTTCGGTGGCGACCACATGGTTTTGCATCGGCTGTTGCGAAAGGTGTTGTGACTGGTGTTGTGACTGGTGTTGTGACGGCTGTTGCGAAAGGTGTTGTGACGGGTTTTGCGACAGTATTTGCACAGTAAGCGACTGCGCGCGCTGCTTAGCGTCTAGTTCAGATGTGGCCGTTGCCTCAGCGCTCAAAGCAGCAATAGGGCTTGCAGATGCGGAAACTTTTAGAAGTTTTGCTAATGACCCAAGATCATTGTGCAAAAACCTTTTATAACCACCGGATAGCTGCAAAGCCGCATCAATCATCGATGCATGGCTTAACTTGTCAAGCAGCAATACATCATCGTCGGCACAAAGCCCCAGTAACATGGCCTGATTTGCCGCAAAGCCAGAGCTAAACAGCAGCACCGCCTCGACATTTAACCAGTCACAAATTTCATCACACAGTTGCTGGTGTGGCCGTTGCTGACCACTAATCAATGGCGAGCCGGTACTACCAACACCATAATCGGTCGCACCTTGCATCAACGCAGCCACGACGGCCGGATCGCGGGCGAGGCCAAGATAGTCATTCCCACAGAAATTCAGGTAACCCTGCCCGCGATAACTTAACGTAGCGCCTTGGACTGCATCCAATACATTCAGCTGGCGCAACAAGCCAGCTTGGGCACGCTGTTGCAATAGCGCTGCCATTTGCTGTAACCGCATCAACGACACCTTACGCTATTAATCTTCGCCGATAATCGAATAAAAGCGGCAATCATCAGCGAATGAAGCATATGACTGACCGCCCAACACACGACAACAGGCAGCAGCATTAGCTGGCCACATGAAACAAAGATGGGGTATTTTGTTCTTGAATTGCATCCGCCATCGCCGCTTCATAAGCTTCATCTGATACATCGTGGCGCTGCTCCGGCACCAATCCAAGCTTGGCAAATAGCTGCATATCGCTATCTGCTTCCGGATTTTCGGTGGTCAATAATTTATCGCCGTAGAAAATAGAATTGGCACCGGCCATAAAACACAACGCCTGCATTTGTTCATTCATCCGCGAACGACCTGCCGACAACCGCACATGGCTTTGCGGCAACATGATGCGCGCTACCGCTATGGTGCGAATAAATTCAAAACCGTCTAAATCTTCGACGTTCTCAAGCGGAGTGCCCGCCACTTTCACCAGCATGTTGATCGGCACACTTTGCGGATGTTCAGGCAAATTAGCAATTTGCATTAAGAGTGCTGAGCGATCATTGGCACTTTCACCCATGCCAACAATACCCCCACAACACACTTTCATCCCGGCGTCACGTACATGCGACAAGGTATCAAGCCGTTCCTGATAAGTGCGGGTGGTAATAATTTCGCCATAAAATTCTGGTGAGGTATCCAGGTTATGGTTGTAAAAATCAAGGCCGGCCGTGGCAAGTTCCAGTGCTTGGCCGGCATCTAATTTACCCAGCGTCATACAGGTTTCTAAACCCATGGCTTTAACGCCTTTGACCATCTCCATAATGTACGGCATATCACGTTGTTTTGGATTGCTCCAGGCCGCGCCCATACAAAACCGGCTGGCACCTTTGTCTTTAGCCGCTTGCGCTTGTGTCAGTACTTTTTCAACTTCCAATAACCGTTCACGTTCTAAACCGGTATTGTAATGACCACTTTGTGGGCAATATTTACAGTCTTCGGCACAAGCACCAGTTTTAATCGATAACAAAGTACTGATTTGGACTTCATTCGGATTGAAATTCGCGCGATGTGTCAGCTGTGCTTGAAACATTAATTCGTGAAAAGGCAGTGCAAACAAGGCGTTAACTTGACTTAAACTCCAGTTGTGACGCACTTCTGCATAAGACGGGGTGACAGACATAATTTCCAGCTTCCTGTTGCGATAGAGCATTGTAGTTCGAATGATTTGTCGCTAGTCTAGCCGCCTGCCCTTTGAAGTCAACGCCAACCAGTTTGCCATGTTTACCACTGGTTATTTATTGAGCAACCAATGACTATTGACCTAGAATTTGACCGCCAACATATCTGGCACCCTTACACTTCGCTACAAAATCCGCTGCCGGTTTACCCGGTGACGCACGCCGAAGGGGTCACGCTTTATTTGGCAGATGGACGGTCCCTAATTGACGGCACCTCTAGCTGGTGGTCGGCGGTACATGGTTATAATCATCCCGTGCTCAACGCGGCGATTACCAGCCAGCTTAGTAAAATGAGCCATGTCATGTTTGGTGGCATTACCCATCAGCCAGCGATAGATTTGGCAAAAACGCTGTTATCACTGGTGTCGCCGTCATTACAAAAAGTGTTTTTCGCCGACAGCGGATCAATAGCGGTGGAAGTCGCGCTAAAAATGGCGCTGCAATACTGCATGTCACAAGGCGACAGCCGCAAGACCAAAATTCTTAGCCTCAGCAAGGCCTATCATGGTGATACTTTTGCCGCGATGGCGGTCTGTGATCCGGATGATGGTATGCACAGCTTGTTTCGCAGCCAGTTAACCCAACACCTCTTTGCACCAGCGCCACTAAGCCACTTTGGCGGTGAATGGCAGGCACAAGATGAGCAGCAATTACGGCAGTTATTTGTTCACCATCATCTCGAAATGGCAGCAATGATCGTCGAGCCCATTTTACAAGGCGCAGGCGGCATGCGGATGTACCATCCGCGCTACTTGCAATGTTGCCGCGAGCTATGCAGCGAATTTAATGTACTACTGATTTGTGATGAAATTGCCACCGGTTTTGGCCGTACCGGTCAGCTGTTTGCTTGTGAACATGCCGCTATTGCGCCCGATATTATGTGTGTTGGCAAAGCGCTCAGCGGTGGTTATCTCACGCTTGCCGCGACTTTATGCAGCGATAAAGTCGCCAACGGCATTACCGGGCCGCTAATGCATGGGCCCACTTATATGGCCAATCCGCTGGCCTGCAGCGTCGCCAATGCCAGCCTGCAATTGATTGCCACAGGCCAATGGCGCAAACAGGTCAGCGCTATTGAGCAGCAGCTAAGCACTGAACTTTCGCCAGCCAAAGAGTTGCCGCAGGTCGTCGATGTACGAATACTTGGCGCTATTGCCGTGCTGGAAATGATGGACACAGTGGATGTTGCTTTGTGCCAACGGCTGTTTGTTGAGTTGGGCGTTTGGATCCGGCCTTTTGGCAAGCTGCTGTATCTGATGCCGCCATTTATTATCAGCCCGACTGAGTTGCGACAGCTGACCCGCGCTTTACTTCACGTCGCGAACTTGCCCATTTTTACCACGCAACCGCCGCTACCTGGCGCTTGAACTCAGTGAAAGGTGCAGGCAGCGTGTGTGAGGCGCAGGCTCAAGCCTGCAAAAGGCTATGTTGCAGCTACAACAGAAAGAAGGCTTTGCTGCAGATGGAAAAGTGTTGGGCTGCTAACTTTTTTGCGGGATATCCACTTCGGGCAGTGTACGGCGGCGCGCGTTTTCAATGGCTTGGTCGATGTCTTTGACCTTGGGATCGGTCGTTTTAAAAATATCCGGTTGCGCAGATTTAGCTTTTTTGGCATCGATTTGCTGTTGCATATAAATACCACTGGCCACGGCTGAGGTTGCATCAACCACATCGTTGCCTGTTCGCACCTGTACACAACTGACCAAGCCAAACACAACCCCAAGCAGCAAGATAATCCGCATCAGATCCTCCTTCTGTTCACGCTTCTCACCATAAAGCATCACACCACATGGTACAAATAGGCCAATAACGCGGCCGACATCGAAAGCAGCACCAACACGTTATATCGCATCCGATCATCCAAACGGCGTAATCGAGCTCGGTTAAGCAGCAAACTCAGCAAGCTAATGCCACAACACCACCACAATAAATACATCAGCTGTGGGGTGAGTTCGGGATGCCAATAATTGCGAATAGCAATTCCCCAATACCTTACCAGCCCGGAGTTAAATTCCGGTTTTGCCATATGGGTAATCCCAAGCGCTACCACAAACGCAACCCAACCCGCGACCGACAGTACACTCAGACTATGCAGTAGCCAGTCTGGGCCCTTACGACGATTTTTTCTTGGTGCTGCTGGTTTTTGCTCAGTCAAATCAGGCTTCCTGTCAATTTTTGCTTGTGTTGAAACGCGGCCTGCGTATGATTACACCTCTTTCACGAAATTCAAAATCGAAATTCAAACCATTCAAGCAGCAAGTTGGAGCCTATTGCATGACACATGCAGTGATTAAAGATATTTTGGCCGGCAAATATGCAGTCGGCGACCTGGTTACCATTAAAGGCTGGATCCGCACTCGTCGCGATTCCAAAGCTGGTATTTCTTTCCTCGCCGTACACGACGGCAGCTGTTTTGATGCACTGCAAGCCGTCGCTCCGGCTGAACTGAATAATTACGAAACAGAAATCAAACGCCTGACCACCGCCTGCTCGGTGGTTGTCAGCGGCACCATCGCCAAATCCGAAGGCCAGGGTCAATCGTTTGAAATGCAAGCCAATCTAGTTGAAGTTTTGGGCTGGGTTGAAAATCCGGATACTTATCCAATGGCACCAAAACGCCATTCGATGGAGTACCTGCGCGAGCAGGCGCATTTGCGTTCACGTACCAACATGGTAGGTGCGATTACTCGCGTTCGCCACTGCTTGGCGCAAGCCATTCATCGCTTTTTCCACGAACGCGGTTTTTACTGGATCAGCACGCCAATCATCACTGGCGCTGATGCAGAAGGTGCCGGTGAGATGTTTCGCGTTAGTACTTTAGACATGGAAAACTTACCACGCGATGACAAAGGCAAAGTCGATTACAAACAAGATTTCTTCGGTAAAGAAACCTTCTTAACGGTCTCTGGCCAGTTAAACGTTGAAACTTATGCTTGTGCCCTGTCCAATGTATACACCTTCGGCCCGACTTTTAGAGCTGAAAACTCGAACACCACCCGTCATTTAGCTGAATTTTGGATGATTGAACCTGAAGTGGCTTTTGCTGAGTTAAAAGACGTGGCGCAATTGGCAGAAGACATGCTGAAGTATGTCTTTAACGCTGTATTGACTGAGCGTAGCGACGATATGGCGTTTTTCGCCGAACGTGTGGATGACAAAGCGATCAGTCGTCTGCAAGACATTGTGAATTCCAGCTTCGTGCGGATGGACTACACCGATGCGGTGGAAATCCTGAAAAGCTGTGGCAAGAAGTTTGACTACCCAGTTGAATGGGGTGTCGATTTACAGTCTGAGCACGAACGTTATTTAGCCGAAGTGCATGTCGGCGCGCCGGTGATCCTGCAAAACTATCCAAAAGACATCAAAGCGTTTTATATGCGGATGAACGAAGATGGTAAAACCGTAGCGGCGATGGACATTTTAGCGCCAGGCATTGGTGAAATCATCGGTGGTTCACAGCGTGAAGAGCGTTTAGAGCAACTTGACGCGCGGATGGATGCCATGGGTCTGAACAAAGAAGAATACAGCTGGTATCGCGATCTGCGCCGTTACGGCACAGTGCCACACGCGGGTTTTGGCCTGGGCTTTGAGCGACTCGTCTCTTATGTGACTGGTGTCGGTAACGTGCGTGATGTGATTGCATTCCCACGCACACCAGGCAATGCTGATTTCTAACCACAACACGCTGATGATGCTTGTGAGCGCCAAACAATTGCCGCTCACAAGCGATACGGGTAACAACCACTGACCTAAAACACGGTTTAACGTTGCCAACAAAAAACCCCACTTCAACGTGCAATGCCAGTCAGTTAAGCTGCCTGGCATTATTTTTTGAGCGCATATTTATTCGGTTTTCGTTTTACTATCCGCGGGTATGAACGTTCCTCCCGCCTGAACGGCAAGATAAAGAACTCCGCTTTTCTTGTTAAATCATCCAGCTCTGTCGGGATGTGATGGCTACTGATGAGCGTAAACCCATATTCAAACAAACTGACTATCGCATTGGCACACAACGAAAAACTCAGCTCATTCGGATAAATTCCCGGCAGGCTTTTTGCCATCCGAACCATCTGATAACGAATGAGGTTGTAGCAAAGCAAGACGCCCCACAACTCTTGCTTTATCATCTCTGGCTTTTTGCTTCGTAGCGTAAATTCGTTCGCCAGTAGTTGCTGTTTCATCTCCCGATAACCCAGTTCGATTTCCCAGCGTTGACTATATAAATCGACGATTTCATCACCCATAAACTGCGTCGTATCCAGCATCGATGTCAGGATAAAGCATTCTTTTCCCTTCACTTTTTTATGCAGCAACCTTGCTTCCACATGCGTGGGCAGGCCTGGCCATTTCTTTTGTGCTTGCGGGCTGGTTGCAATACGAACTCGTGAATCTTGCTTACCCAGCTTTTCAACAACCTCATACTGCGCGCCTTTTTTCAGTGGAATAAGCCAGTGACGGTTTTGGCCTTTACTTTGCCATGCATGCAGCAGACCTAACGAATAAAAGCCCCGGTCAAACAGCGTCAGGCTATTATCCGGAGTCGTTTCAATCAGTTGCTCTGCCAATATCATTTCATTGGTGCTGTATTTATCAAGCGCTGCACCTATCAATAAATGACTGGTTAGCTCCATTTGACAAACCATTCTCACCATCGGCCACGCTGATTCGCCTGCTGTTGTGATGGGTTTGGTAAAGGCTTCCGTATTTTCGACAGTGTCTGGTGCGCGCCAAACCACCCCATCGACCCCAAGCAATTGCAGCCCACACCAGCGCGGATGCTCAGCATCTTGATGCCAGAGTTGTTGGGTTTGATGAAATACTTGCCGCATGGCTTCAGAGCCTAAACGCTGTCTGCCTTGCACAACAGCGCTTGGCGCGACTAATTGCCGACGTCCAGGTAACGCAATTTGCATTTTGTCGGCAATGCTCCACACATCTTTTCCACGGTACAACGCCATTCCGAGCACAACCATCACCAGAGATTCTAAAGGTAAACGACGACGTCTGACGGTCGCAACCCCAGCTTCCTGTAGACATTGGCTGATGAATTCTTCTGGCAACAGTTGCTGAAGCGCTCCGGCTTCAATGTTAGGAAAATAGCGGTTAGCTAGGGTTAAAGCGGTAACTAATTGCATAAAAAAGGCCTGCGACATCTCTGTTGCAGGCCTTTATACATCAACCAGTGGATCGGTCAACCGATCTGGAAAGTGCTTAACTGATCGGCATTA
>JBBKWN010000053.1:0-59779 GCA_037968955.1 Rheinheimera sp.
AAACTGACGTTTCCAAACAGTTTTTGTAATTTACTTAAACTATCTTGCACCACGGTGACGGGCACCGGCGGCATTTTGGCTAACAGTTTTAATTCACGACCACTGAGTTCGGTGGTCAGCGGGCCAATAACAAAATGGGTGGTATCTAAATAACAAGGCGGATTGGTGTACACCACTTCGAGTTCAGCGTCTTCGCCCAAATCCCAAACCAATTGATGGCCCGCTTTGCCGTCGAGCCATTTCAGCTCCAGCGGTCGTGGCTCACCTTGTTTAAGCTCGTGCCGTGCTTCGCCAAAAAAACAACGCCCGGTGGCCAGCAATTGTTGCAACAGCTGATAACCCCAATCATCCTCTAGCAGCGACTGTTCGCGAATGTTTTGTGAACGAAACAGATTAATCAAGCGAAAATCAGGCTCTTCAATCCAGTACGGTACCAGATAGCCGGAAAACTCATGTTGGCTGATGGTTTGGCCTTTGGTGTAGGTGCCTTTTTTGTTTTGCTTCACCCTTCTTGGGTACAACTGCAAACCAGATTGGCCATAACTGAGAATATACAGCACCACATCTTTGAGTTTACCAATGCTCGGATCGGTATTAGCGAGGCGTTCAGCATCGTTAAACCACTGATTTAACTGGCGCATTGGCAATTGTGATAAACCTAGTTGTTGTTGTTCAAACACTTGTTTGAGTTTAAGCAGCACCGCAAGGACGTGCTTACACCGGCCACCGACCGGACAACTACAAGTGTCGGTTAACCGCCATTCGGCACCGTGCGGTTTTAACGAAATAAATTGCCGGTACGGCGACAAGGCCTCGCCCCAGACTTGCGCGCTGATCTGAGCCAAATCTTCACTGTATTCAAGCTTGATCACTTTGCCGGCCTGCCAATAGGCACGGGCGCGCTGGAAAGTACCAGGATCAAACCAAAGCTGCAGCGTCGCTGCACTAATAGGAAATACTGCGTCAGACATGGGGTCTACAATAAATTCAGGCCAAAGGACGTCTATGCTACCTTAATTCCGGCGCTGACCAAAGTCTGACCTTGCAGTTGTGCCGTTTTTTCACTGAGGTTTATGCACCGACCAGGCATTGCCTGCTGGCAACATGGCTGCACTTGGTATACTCGCGATAGCACAACGCAGCATAGAGCACAGCAACATCTATCAATATCAATCAATATCAATCAACACAATGCGGCCAAGCGCAGCAAGGCACCGACCATGCCCATTGCGCAACATTCAACAGCTTTGGTATTGTCAAAAGAGAGCTTTTTCATCCTTAAGGATATTCCGATGCGTTTTACCCCTATTGCCGCCCTCTTACTGGCCGGTTTTACTCTTCATAGCCAAGCGGCTGAACAGCGCCGCTATACCATCCTGGTCGACAACGGTGTCAAAGCTGGTGAGCAAATTGTTGATATTGCAGACAATGGCGAACTCAAAGTACGCTTTATTTTTAAAGATAACGGCCGTGGCCCAGAACTGAACGAATCGATTAAACTCAACGCCGACGGCACCATTGCCAGCTACAGTGGCCAAGGAAAATCGACGTTTGGCTCGGTGATCAACGAAAAATTTAACCGCGACGGCAACACTGCCACTTGGAGCGCCGGCGACAAAAAAGGCCAATCACAACTGTCTGGCGCGGCGATGTACCTACCGGTCAATGGCTCGCCAGAGCTCAGTTCGATTGCCATCAACGCCATTGCCAAAAGCGGTAGCAATCAGATTGCACTGTTACCTTCCGGCACCTTAAGCCAGCAAAGCGTCAGTGATCTGATTGTCGAAAAAGGCGGTGAAAAACAACAAGTCCAATTGCTGGTGCAAACCGGTGTTGGGCTGGTTCCGAATTTTGTGTGGGCAACCGGCGGTGACAATCCACGCCTATTTGCTAGCATTGCGCCTGGTTATTTAACGTTAATTGAAGATGGCTGGCAGGCCAACGCCGATAAAATGGCCGTGATCCAGCAGCAGGCCGAAACCAAATTACTCACACAACTTGCCAGTAATATTCCACAACAACTGCCAGGCCTGACTGTACTGCGCAACGTACGTATTTTTGACAGCATCAGCGCCACAGTGGGCAGCGCCAGCGACGTTTATCTGCTGCGCGGAAAAATTACCAGCATTGTGCCAACCGGCACTTTAGCCACTGAAGTACAAAACGATATCGATGGTAAAGGCCGCATGTTGCTGCCGGGGTTATTCGATATGCATGGCCATATTTCACGCTGGGAAGGCCCGCTTCATCTGGCCGCGGGAGTCACCACACTTCGCGATATGGGTAACGATAACGCCACCATTCAGGCCATCATCGATGAAACCCAGCACCAAAAATTACTGGCGCCCACCGTCGTACCCACTGGTTTTCTTGAAGGCGAGAGCCCCTATTCGGCACGCAACGGTTTTGTGGTAAAAGATATTGCTGGCGCCAAAACTGCGATCGATTGGTACGCGGCACATGGTTACCCGCAGCTGAAAATTTATAACTCTTTTCCAAAAGAAATCTTAAAAGATACCGTCACTTATGCTCACAGCCGTGGCCTGCGAGTGAGTGGTCATGTGCCCGCCTTTTTAAAAGCAGAAGATGTGATTGCCGCTGGTTTTGATGAAATTCAGCATATTAATCAGTTACTGCTAAATTTTCTGGTCAAACCGGACACCGATACCCGAACGCTGGAGCGATTTTACCTGCCGGCACAACAAGTGGCAGGTTTAGATCTGCAAAGTAAAAAAGTGCAGGACTATATCAAGCTAATGAAACAAAAAGGTATTGTGGTAGATCCAACCTTAGCAACTTTTGATTTTCTGAAAAAAGTCGACGGTGAAGTCGGTGATCCTTGGCAAGCGATTGTTGACCATCTGCCACCCGATTTACAACGCCGTTATGCCACCGCCGAGCTCGATATTCCGGATGCAGCCACCGCCAAGTTGTACGCAAAATCTTATGCCAAAATGGTCGAATTTGTCGGCCTGATGTACCAGGCCGGCATTCCGGTAGTTGCAGGCACCGATGAGCTTGCCGGCTTCACCTTACAAGGTGAGCTGGAATTGTTGGTAAAAGCCGGTTTAACACCAGCACAAGCTTTGCAAGTCGCCACTTTAAATGGTGCCCGTTACAGCAAAGTGGAAGCGAGCAAAGGCAGTATTACTGTGGGCAAAGATGCCGACTTATTACTGGTTGATGGTGATCCGACGCAGAACATCAGCGATATTCGGCAATTATCATTAGTCATCACCCAAGGTCAGGCCATTTATCCGATGGATATTTATCAGTCGATGGGGATCAAACCCTTTGTCACCGTCAAACCCGCAATCAAGCAACAACCGGCCGCAGCTGGTAAAGGTGCAGGATCTGCAAAACAGGGTCATCGGCATTAATTGAACCCCTAAAATGCAAAAAGAGGCCAGAGCCAAGTTAACATGGTGCGTTAACCTGGCTCTGGCCTCTTCATTGAACGATGCTTTGGCGCTGAGTTAGCCTTGGCGCTGGCGGCGGGTAAATAACAGCGCTAATAATCCTAAACCCACCACAGCCAATGTCGGTGCAGCCGGCACGACAGCTGTTAAAACCGATGGCGTCTGAGTGACCACGACATCATCAATAAAGTTACCGACAGTCCCTGATGTTAACGACGTAAAACGAACGGTACTGCTTTTGCCATCCGCAACAAAACTGCCATTAAATTTATTCCAAGCGCTGGTGCTATGTTGTTGCACCAACGCTTCGACATTGCCAATACTGAATAAAAACGCTTCTTTGGTATTAGCGCGGGCGCGATAATAAAAAGAGAAGTCATATAACTGGCCTTTTGTCGTGTCAAAAGTTTGAAAAATTGACCAAGCGCCATTATTAAAACCATGCGCATTTAATTCTGCATGTTGCTTACCTTCCGGCGCGATGACGCCATTAAGGTGATGCCAAATTTCGATGTTGCTGCCTTGCCAACCAGGAACTTGTGCGGCGCTGAAATAACTCCAGTTCTTGTAACTTACTGGGTTCGCTTCAAAACCACCGTTGACAATTAACGTCGCGTGCGCATTGGTCGCTGCCAATAAAGTTGCTGCTGCAACCCACATTTTTAAGCCAGAAAACTGCATACTTCACCCTGTTTAAAAAACCGGCAACAACGCCATTGCGGGCTATTTTACTGATCCAGTGCTGGTCTGAACAGTACTATTTTTAAGCAGTCACGCATTCGAGCATCATGCCAACCTAAGTGCTTGATTGATAACAGAAGATAAGTTTTCCCGGGCTGTTGCAGCATAGGCTACTGTGGCTTCACGCTGCAGATATTGGGGCCACATCAAGTCTGCCCCAAGCGGCCATGTTAACGGGCAACAAACTCCAAGACTGTGGCATTAATACAATATCTTGGCTGACCATTCGGGCCGTCTGAAAACACGTGGCCTAGGTGGATACCGGATGCTGTGGCGCGAATTTCTGTTCTTTGCATGCCGTAGCGATGGTCGGGTTTTTCCAGTACGGTTCCAGCAATAGGTTGAGTAAATGACAACCAGCCAGTGCCTGAGTCGAAGCGGTCTCGTGTATCAAACAAGGCGATACCACTGAGTTTGTCGATAAAAAAGCCATCTGGAGTATTTTTGAAAATTTCATATTCTTTGCAAAAACGACCATCAGTGCCTTCATCAAAAGCGACATTAAAAGCCTCAGATTCACCCAATTTAAAATAACCCAACGCCTTGTAGAATTCGGCGGCCGTCATCGCCCCTTGCCGGCCGAAGACTTCTTTGCCCTGCTCTAAGAACAAAATGGTTGGCGTGGCCCAAGTTGGCGTTGTTAAGCGAAGACCATCGAGTTGCGATGCCAGTCGATAGGTCAGTGGTATGGTGCCTTGATATTGATTCGAGACCTCTTTTTTGAACTGCTCGCAATAAGGGCAATAACCTTGTGCTTCAATCACCACGATGTGTTTGCCAACGAACAACTGACTGTTATCAGTAACCACTTTGGCCGCCGTGGCATCCGTCATGAACTTCACTCCGGTGGCATGATCAGGGCAATACCCATTGGGGTTTTTCGCCAGGTAATCTTGATGGTAGTCTTCTGCCGGATAAAACTTATCTAGGTGGGTAATTTTGGTGCTGATTTTACCAAAGCCCTCGGCGGTTAACCGCTGCTGGTACTGTGTAGCCACCTGCTCCGCAATTTGTTGCTGCTCTACTGTGCTAAACAAAATAGTCGAGCGGTACTGGGTGCCAATATCGTTGCCCTGCCGGTTGAGCTGGGTTGGATCATGTTGCTCAAAATAGAACTGCAGCAGTTGTTGCAAACTTATTTGCGCCGGATTAAAAGTGACCTCGACCACCTCGGCGAAATTATCTGGATTTTGCTGGTGTTTACGCTTGGTGATCTCCTGATAAGTCGGCGATAGTCCACGACCATCGGCATAGCCGGATACGGCATCGACCACGCCTGGTAGCGCTTGATAACGTTTTTCAGCCCCCCAAAAACAACCAGCACCTAACACGATGCTTGCCAGCTGTTTACTGGCCGGCATCGGCGTCGATACATCAACCGGCGCGGCAATCGCCACCGCGGGTTGGCGAAACACCAACACACTGAATATCAGCAAAGCGAACACTACGCCAAAATAGCCAAGCATTTTCATCAACTCACTCCTTCACAACCTGATACTGCATAAGACAGTGCTCAAGCCGAATAACTTTCAATGGCTGCGAATTTAGTGGTACGGCGCAAAATAGAATTTAGTTGGTTTCGCATTCGAAGAAACGGCACATTTAAACCAAAACAGCAAAAGATCCGGCGGCCCCTTTGCTATTTTGGCTTGGCACCAGCGCCTAGCCGCGACTGAAGTTATAAAACTTTTGCGGTGCTGCGCCTGATGCACTTACAACTTTGGCGTCACTTTTTTGGTGTCACTTTAATTTGTTCGATATCTGACTTTGGTGGCTCAATGACAAAATCAAGTTGCACCATTGCGCCTTTCACACCCTCAGCACTCGGTTGATATTGCCATTGCGCTAATGCTTGAATCGCTGCTTGGTTAAAAGTCTCGGCAGGTTCGGCTTTGATAATCTGCACATCCACAACCTGCCCATCGGGCTTAATGTTAAATTGTGCCTGCACGTAACCACTGATCCGCTGCTGCGCCGCTTCCTGCGGATATTTGGGTTCCACTCGCATCACCGGTGCAACTTGTTCCGCACTGGCATAAGAGGGCTGCGCCAGCCATAAACCACCCGCAACTATGACAGCTAAGCTCAACAACACTGCTGTTTTGCTGCAACCTTGGTTTTTTTGTAACTGTATTAAACGTTGTTTAATCATGTGTTTATCTCCGTAGTGGTAAGTCAGTGGCTGCCAACCATTGGCGGCCTGCTGCAAGTTGCTTATTAAGGCATAGCCATAAGCAATTCGGTCCTGATGGCTAGCGTCCTTTAACACCAACGCATCACATGACAGCTCTTGATCTTGGCGATAACGGCGGTAAGCCAACCAGAGCAAAGGGTTAAACCAGCACAGCGCCAGCAGCATCAACGCCACATAATTCCAGTGCAAATCCCCACGTTGCCAATGTGCCAGCTCGTGGCGCAGGATCATTTTTTGCTGCTGTGGGCTAAAACGATGAAAAAAATCGCGGGGCAACAGAATTTGAGCCCGCCAAAAGCCGCTAATGTGTGGGCCGGTTAGTTTTTCGCTTTGATAGCAAAGCCCAGCTCGAAGGTGATGTCCGCCAACACTTACCGAGACCGGCTGCGCTTTGCGCAATAATCGCTGCAGCGACCATTGCATCGCAAAAACAAAACTTATGATCAGCCCTACTCCGCCAGCCCAGATGCCGCTTAGCCAGTCCAGTTGCAGCAGTTGGTGTTGCAGCTGCTGCAATTGGCTAGCAGTCACTTTGACGATCAACATCTCGGAATGAGTAGCGCTCCAAGTGAGCAAAGAAGACAGTAAAGATGCCAACAACAGCAATGGCACACTCAACCACAAAGCATATAAAGTGCGAGCACCAAAGTAGTGCAGCAACCAGCGGTGCGCGACCAGCAATAACAATAACAGCAGCGACAATGGCAGCTGTTGGCTTAACAACCAGCTACTCATCGGTCGCTCCAGTTTGTGCTTGCTCCCAACTGGCAATTAGCTGCTTAAGTTCATCAATATCAGAAGCCTGCAGATTTTTATGCGCCGCAAAACCGGCCACTAACGGCGCAATTCGTCCTTCAAATACGCGGGCAATAAAACTCTGACTTTCTTTATGTTGATAGTCTTGTTGTTGCAAGACCGGGGAATACAGATAAGCGCGGCCCTCTTTGGCGAAGCTGACTGCGCCTTTATTTACTAGCCGATTAAGCAGGGTTTTTACAGTTTTTTCATGCCACTGGCTGGCATCCGCTAAAGCGTCGACCACCTGATTGGCGGTTTGTGGCGCGCTTTGCCACAGAATTTTTAAGACTTCAAGTTCTGCTTGGCTGATGTCTTTCATCTAACATCCTATTGATTACAGTTGTAATAGATTTAATATTACAGATGTAATCAATAACTGCAAGCGCCATTCTCTTTTTTTTAACCGGCGATTAGCCGCCGTTAGTCATTGCCAGATAAATCGACCGGCGCCAACAATGGCATGCTGGTGCCAAGTTCGAGAAAGGTAATCACGACCCCGTCAATCACATTGTCCAGCCGACGATACGGCATGATCCGCACCGTGAAGCGACGCTTGTCACTGGTTTGAATTTGTTTTTCCGAAAATACCAGCGTTTGCAAAGTCTGCAGCGCATCCTGATGCAACTCGGGATACTGCAGGCTCATGGTTAAATCACTGAGCGGGCGACCGACATCACTGTCACGCAAATTAATGATTCTGGCCGCACGATTGGTGTAACGACGCACATTCAATTCTTGATCTAAAAACAAAATCGCAATTTCAATGCTATTGAGTAGGTTTTTCAAATCACTTTGCGCCAGCGCCAAGTCGTCCAGTTTTGACTGCATTTCGCTGTTAATGGTTTGCAGCTCTTCATTCATCGATTGCATTTCTTCTTTGGAAGTCGTCAGCTCTTCGTTCGTTGACTGCAATTCTTCATTGGTCGATTGTAATTCTTCATTGGCCGACTGCAACTCTTCCCGGCCCAACCTGGCCTCTTCGCGCAGCGATTGCATTTCGTCCAAACATTGCGCCAGAGCCAGCGCATCGGCCTTGTCATCGGTCTTGTCATCGCCCTTTTTGTCAGAACGTTTATGGCCATGCCGTTGCACCGCCACATCACGAAAGACAATCAACACTAAACCTTTTAGCGCTGCTGGCTGCTGCAAGGCTTGCACTGTCACATCCACGCGCTGGATGGAGCCATCTTGCTGAATTTCCAGCCCAGGAAACTGCAAGGCGCTAGTTTGCGCGCTGGCCTTTTTTAATACCGCGCTCAGCGGCCCGCGCAAACCCTCTCGAGCCATCGCGTGAAAATTCCAATTGGCTTTACCGGCAGCGGGTTCCAAATATTTCCCGGTGCGACCACTGATATAAATAATATCGCCCTCTGCATTAACCACCACCGCAGCAGGCGCATAGACCTGCAACAACAATTGATCCGCGGCGTGTTGCAAGCTATCGGGGCTGGCATTGGGCAAACTGACAGGAGTCACAGAAGCATCCTTAACAAAAGTTGAAAGCGGTGGAAAGGATTGCACCAGTTGAGCCGAACTGCGACTAAGTTGCTGACGCTGGTCCTGGCGCAAAAAAAGTCTTAATCTGGCATCAAGCGGTGTAAATAAGCAGCTATCGCGACCGATAGTTTCTGAGCTGCCTAACAACAATACACCGCTCGGGCGCAAGGCATAGTAAAACAACGGTAATAATTTACGTTGCAGTGCAGCATCGAAGTAAATCAATAAATTACGGCAGCTGATTAAATCTAACTTTGTAAAAGGCGGCGCCTGCAACACGTTATGCTGCGTAAATAACACCATATCGCGAATTTCCGCCTTGATTTGATAGCCTTGTTGTTGCTGCTGAAAAAAACGTTGCAGCCGGGTTTCCGTGATGGTTTCCGCTATGGCCAATGGATAAAACCCACGCCGAGCTGCAGCAATCGCATCGGCACTTAAATCTGATGCAAAAATTTGCCAGCTCACGGCTACGTCAGCTGCAGATTTATTGTGCAGCAACGCCGCCTCGCCCGCCTCGATGAGGCACATGGCCAACGTATAAGCCTCTTCACCAGTGGAGCAGCCCACCACCCAAGCGCGCAGTTGTTGATGTTGATGTTGACGACGACTTTGCAATAAATCGGGCAACACTTTGTCGAGCAGTTGCTGCCATACCGCCGGATCGCGAAAAAACCCAGTGACGCCAATTAATAACTCTTTAAACAATAATTCAGCTTCTTGCGGGTTCTGCTGCAGTAACTCAATATAATCATCCAAGCGTTCAAAATGGTGGATCATCATCCGCCGCTCAATTCGCCGCTGCAGCGTACTGGGCTTATATTGCGAAAAGTCATGCTTGGTCCGTTGTTGCAAAATTTGTAGCACCGGCAACAACGAGGGTTCAACTGGCACTACTGCTATCGGTGTTGCTTGTGATTGCGGCGGCCGTTTTTGTCGACTTTGATTTGGCGATTGGCGATGTTGCAGCAGCTGCATCGGAATTTGTTCCGCTGTGGCAATAATGTCGACCACACCAGCAGCAATCGCATGTGCTGGCATCGCAGAAAACAACGCAGTTTCAGGCTGTTGTGCGATCGTTAAGCCTCCTGCGTCCTTGAGAGCCTTCAGTCCGACCGAACCGTCCGCGCCCATACCAGATAACACGACCCCGATAGCCTGATGCCGATAATCAACCGCAAGGGAGCAAAATAACAAATCAATCGGCAACCACAATGCGTGTGGCTGCGATGGCGAGCTCAGCACACAACAACCATCAACGATCGTCAGCGCATGATTGGGTGTGTTGACATAAAGATGATCTGGCAACAACTGCAGCCCTTGTGTTGCCTGCAATACCGGCAAGCAAGTCACCCGTTGTAATAATGTTGGCAAGATAGAAGGTTGTTCCGGTGCCAGATGCTGCACGACGACATAAGCCAGCCCAGTTTGTGCCGGTAATTTTGCGAGCATCAGCTGCAACGCATTCAAGCCACCGGCCGATGCACCAATCCCAACGACGCTATTGGTAGTTAACATAACGGGCTAATTTTTTGATTCCAACTGCATCAGAATAAAATGTTGCTGTCCAGCTAAGTGGGTCACAACCCATGATAATGGCGCTGGCTGGCCATTCAGTTGCAACAGCAGACGTTCAGATTGGCTACCGGCTTGCAAGCACAATAAGATGGCATGCAACTGCAATTGGCTCTCTTTGACCCACAAGTCCAGTAGTGATAACCCAGCCAGATCAGCGCGCCCACCCCATTGCTGCCCCGTCAAATTCGCCAAAGCCTGATTCGACGAATGAACTAAGCCATGACGGTTCAGGATCAAACATGGCTGCGGCAACTGCTCAAACAACCGACCATAGAGCTGCAAATCTTCCGATAACAATTCTTCATTGCTGGCCATCTGCTGCTGCATTAAATCCAGCTCCACCTGAAATACCTGCAATTCATGCAACACTTTTAAACTAACTTCAGCACCGGCTATCGACGCCGTATGACCAAGCAGACTGTGCAAGGCACTGGTACTGATTGGCCAATTAACACCGGGTTGAGCGGTGCCATGCTCAAGCCGAACTTCAGCCTCCAGGCGTAACAGACTGGATTGGTCAAGTTGCATAAAAGGATGTGCCAAGTCGTGCTCCATCTAAACCGACTGCGAGAGTGCGACCAGAGTAGGCTTGTTCCGCGGGTGATGCAACTAACAGTGCTGATCACCAGCGGTTACCGCTGTAAACCAATCAACATCAACGCATGGCAACTAACCACAACCCACGTCAGTCGGCGGCGTAGCTGTAAATAAGAGGGGTGATATTGCTCATCAAGTGCAAACCAGCGTTCGCCTAACCGCAACGCAATAAAGAGCAGCAACTCGATGGCTAAGGTATACATCGGCGGCAATAAACCGGCGACAAAACTCAGCACCGGCAAGCTGACAGCAAAAATAGCCAAAGGTCGCACCGATGCCTGCTGCGCCCACACTGGCCACAACACCCCCGCCATAAAACCGAGAATAATCGCGCTATAACGCTGAAACAGGGTTAGCGCATCCAGTTCAGGCCAAGCTGGAACATAGATCAAAATTGTCAGGATGATAAAGGGTAATAACCCGAGATAACCTAAGAGCTGTAAAAATTGTACTGAACGCATACTGATACCCCGCCATTGCTGTCTGTCAGCATTTACGCAGCATCACTGGCATCAGATCTGGTCGATAGGCTTAGGCAAAGTGGAACTTCATTTTTTTAAAATCAATTGAAAGGGTTTATTGCAACAGACGTTTATTGCCACGCCTGCCCCAGCACCATACCCATAAATATCACCAAACCGACATAATGATTATTTAAAAAAGCGCGAAAACAACCATCGCGGCCCAGCTTTGCCAGTCGATGCTGGTAGATAAATAGCACTAGAGCTATCACCAGCGCCACACTAAATGGCCAGCCTAAACCAGCTACTGCACCGGCCCATTCCAACAAAGCCAGTGCACCGAGTTGCAGCACTGCGATCATAAAAAGCGCATAACGTCCAAACAGCCGAGCTGTTGATTTAACACCAATTTTTTCATCATCGTTTTTGTCCACCATGGCGTAAAAAGTATCGTAAGCCACGGTCCACAGCAAATTGGCACCGTATAACAGCCACACCAACAGCGGTAGCTGCCCTTGAATGGCCATAAAACTCATCACCATCCCCCAACTAAATGCTGCGCCCAGCACCACTTGCGGCAAATGTGTATAGCGTTTCATAAAGGGGTAACTGGCCGCGAGCAGCACTGCAATGACGGCAAGAGCCGCGCTTTGCCAGTTCAAAAACAACAACAGGAACGCCGATAAGGCCAGTAGCACAAAAAATAACTGCAAAGCTTCACCACGACTGACAGCGCCGGTTGCCAGCGGCCGGTGTTGCGTACGCGCCACGGCACCATCAAAATTGCGATCGGCGTAATCATTGATCACACAACCGGCGGCACGCATCAGTACCACGCCCAGCGTGAAAATCAGGAGCATATCAAGTGCCGGCAGCCCATCACTTGCCAGCCACAACGCCCAATAGGTTGGCCACAACAACAAGTAGGTGCCAATCGGCTTATCTAGCCGCATCAGTTGTTGGTACAGCCGCCACTTTGAAACTTGCAGTTGCCAATTCATTGCTTAAATAACCCTGCTAAGAAAACTTCCTGCACCAATAACTGTTGCTGCTGTAAGGCGAAAAATGAACGTCGCCCCCAAACTTCCGGCTGCGTCCCTAGTTGTGGTAGTTGCAACCCGGCCGCAAAACAAGCCACTTCAATCTCACCGCGCACTAAATCTGCTTGCTGGAAAATATATTCCCCCAATGGCTGTTCGCCGAGGCCGGCCAGTGGCGCCAATGCTCGTAACGTATGGTCCGGCAGAAAGCTTTGCGCGAAGACACAAGGCCGGTCGCCCAAAAACAGCAAGACTTGGCGTTGCATACCCAATTCTGTCTGCCAGCACTCAACCAGCTTAGCCGGCAGTGGTCGTTGTTGTTCACTAAGCAGCTGCAGTCGAAAACCAGGCTGATACGCTTTTAATTTTTGGGTCAGCGACCCCGGGCATAACAACCAAGGTGCTAACGCTGGCGGCAAGGTTTGTCCCGGCAGCAACGTGTCAGGTCGTTGCCAGCCACTATAGGAGAATATTTCATCACACGTCATGAGTTTACATCTGGCCGTTAGGACAACATCTGCCGGCATCATATCAAGTCCATCGGCATTTTTCAGCTGATCTACCAAGTCAGACCGTGACAAAAGGCCCGGCCTTCATTAACCTCAAGCCATAACACGGCTAACACACGCAACGGAGTCAACTTTGCAACGGGCAGATATTGTGATTATTGGCGCAGGTTATGCTGGGTATCAACTGATCAAAGAAATTCGAAAAATATCGGCCAGTCGCTCCATCTTACTGCTGTGTGCCGATAGCGGCGATTATTATGCCAAACCACTGTTATCAAACGGCTTTAGCAAAGGCAAAACTGCGGCAGCGTTTGTACAAAAAACTGCCGCTGAAATGGCGACGGAATACCAGTTTCAACTACAAAATCATTGCGCCGTGGCAGCGATCGATACCGAACTAAACCTATTGCAGACCGGCTATGGCCAGATAAGCTATCAGCAACTGGTGCTCGCTACGGGAGCCAGCGCACTGACACCGCCGCTACCGCCGGCAGCGCTGGCGATAAGTCAGCCGATTAATGATTTGGCTGACTATCGGCGGTTTTTAGAACGCAGCGAGGGGAGACAAGAAATCTGTATTTTGGGCGCTGGCTTGGTCGGCATTGAATATGCTAACGATTTGGCAAGCGCCGGCTTTGCAGTTTCGGTCATCGCGCTAGAACAACAACCATTGGCGCAACTGATGCCGCCGGTACTGGGTGATAAGCTGGCACAAGCATTAACCCAGCTTGGAGTGACGTTTTATTGGGACAGCCCAATCGTTGATGCGCAACCGTTTGCGGATCATTGTTTATTGACGCTGGCAGACGGTCGCACTTTGTCGACCGAGCTGATTTTGTCGGCCATCGGTTTACGACCCAATATCGATTTGGCAAAAAAAGCAGGGCTTGATTGTGGCAAAGGTGTTCGCGTTGACCAATATTTAAGTAGCAGCCATGCCAATATTTATGCCCTTGGTGACTGCGCCGAAATTTGCCAGCAGGTGCTGATGTATATCGCGCCGATCAATTTATCGGCCAAGGCGCTGGCGGCAACTTTATGCGGCCAACCAACACCGCTGCGGTTACCGGCAATGGCAGTGTTGGTGAAAAGTCCGGCACTACCTGTGGTCAGCTGTCAGAATCGGCCACCTGATCACAGCGGTTGGCAAGTCAGCGGCGAAGATATGAATTTACAGGCACTTTGGTTTGATCAGCAGCAAAAACTACAGGCTTTTGCCTTGACTGGAAAAATGGTTGGCCAGCGAATGCGTTTAATCAAACAAATGGCCGATTTACTGCCCGTGACAGGATAGCCAGCGCGCTGCCGCTCAGGTACACTTGTTAACAGAATCAATCGACTTAAAATCAGTGTGGTTTAGATGAAAAACATATATGCGCTGTTGCTGATACTTGTTAGCACTTTTGTTTGCTCTACGGCAGTGGCACAACAAGCGCCAGCGCCGGCCAAAGCAAAAGTGGTTTATTACGGTTTTGATCCGGATATTGTCACGAACTATGTAACCAGCGGCCAAAAGAACCTCGGCTACGTGCGGGTGACTATGGAGCTGATGATTAAAGACGAAAAATTTCTGCCGATGATTGAACACCATGAACCGATGATCCTGAACGCCATAGTTGCGGTGTTTGGTAAAGAATCGGAAGATACCGTGAAGTCGTTAACCGGTCGTGAAGAGATTCGGCTGAAAATACTGAATAGTTTGAATGATTTATTAACCAAAGAAACTGGAACTGCCTTGGTGCAAGATGTGTTATTCACCAAATATTTGTATCAATAACTCACCAGTCGACGATGAAGCCAAGACTTGCTTGGCTTCGCTGTTACATCACCAGCAGCGAGCACCAGCTCGAATCTGACAGACAATTAAGCCCTTAGTTCTGACCAACTGATGCCGAGCAGCAACGGCCTCACTTCACCACTATCTACACCGACAGCGCCGATGCAGCCGGACGTCGCTGCAGCAAGGCGAAAGCAATGCCCGTTAACAAACCCGCTAAATGCGCCCAATTTGCAGTATTGACCCACAACATATCGGCAAAACCCAACAGCAGAAATAATAACGCGATGCCGATATCGGCGTGACCTAACCGTAAGTGTGGGCTTTGGAAACGCCAGCCGTAACACCAAGCAAACCCGATGACTGCATAAACAACACCTGACAATCCACCAAACTGATCGTTATGCAGTAAAAATTGCGCGCTATTACTGACCACCGCCGCAGTACATGACAACACCAGCAACGTTCGTGTACCAAGATAGACTTCGATACGGCCAGCGAACAACCACCAGGCCAACACATTAAACGTCAGATGAGCGACACCAAAATGCAATACGGCAGGGGTCAACCAACGCCAGCTCAGCCATTCATGCTGAAGCTGCCAAGGGTTAAAAAACTTCAATTGGTTATACACTGCACCAGGCCAGATTTGCTGCGCGATAAACACCAGCAGACAAAGCAAGGCGACACTTTGCGTCCAGACTCCGGCCATACTGCGCATTCGCTGCCACACGGGCGCTAAACCAAGGCTCGTCCGCTGAGTCGCCGGCTGGTTTTGATCCCACGCTGCTTGGCTGTATTTTGGGTGTTGTGGCTGCGCAATAAATGCTGATAATTCAAGCTGCACCTGCGCGGCCACTTGTTCCTCAGCATAAAGTTCGGCGCGATCAAACGACAGCACGACCACACTGACCGGCCACTGGCAACTCACGCAATAGGCAGCAAAGGTTTGCGCCGCACTGGCTGAATTTAGCTCAGCCAACTTCAGCATCATCAGCTATTCTGCACTGCTGGTATAAGGGAAATTATGCCGCCAGCCTTCAAAGCCACCATCCATGCTGTACACTTGCTCGAAACCTTGTTGCACCAAATATTGCGCAGCACCTTGACTGGAATTACCGTGGTAGCACACCACAACTATCGGCTGCTCAAATTCGTGTAGCTCGGTGAATTGCAGCATCGTACCGTTGGTCAAATGAAATGCACCAGCAATATGGGCAGCACTGTAACTTTGCTCGTCACGGATATCGACAATGACAATTTCACCTTGCTGTAATTTGGTAAAAGTATCAGTGACAGAAATATGTTGAAACTCTTTCATCGGTAGTTCGATCCTTTACGTTGTCTGACGCATGGTAACGCACCAGATGCAAAATAGCAGCTGTCGGTTTTTTAAAAAACTGCGCCAAGCCAGCACTTTACTTGCCATTAATTTAATGTTAACAATACTAAATTATGCACCGTTTTTTTTAGTTTAATCCACAGGAGACAACATGAGCAGCCTGATCACATTGTTTGTCATTGGCCTATTGCTGTTATACGTTATCAGTATTTTCAACCAGTTAGTAAAGTTGAAAAATCGTTTCCAAAACGCTTTTGCCCAAATTGAAGTTCAACTCAAACGCCGATACGATCTCATCCCAAATTTGGTTGAAACCGCCAAAGGCTACATGGCGCATGAACGTGACACCTTAGAAGCCGTCATCCAAGCCCGTAATGCAGCGATGGCTGAACTCAAAGTTGCATCCAGCAACCCAGCCGATGCCGACGCCATTGGCCAATTGGCCGGCGCAGAATCAGCACTGCAAGGCGCGATGACCCGTTTCAGCGTAGTGATGGAAGCCTATCCAGATTTAAAAGCCAATGAAAATATGCTGCAATTATCGGAAGAACTCACCAGCACTGAGAACAAAGTTTCTTTTGCCCGCCAGGCTTTTAATGATGCTGTCACGGAATACAACAGCTACCGTCAAAGTTTCCCACCGGTATTTTTTGCGGGCTTTTTTGGCCATACGCAAGATGCAAAACTGTTGGAGTTCGCTGACAGTGCGGCAATTCAGGCCGCCCCTAAAGTGAGTTTTTAACGGCCGTGGCGGTAGATTTTTTTAAAGCGCAAGACGAAGCACGTCGCAATACAAAACTGCTCGTGCTGCTATTTGGCTTGGCCGTTGTTTGCTTGCTGATCCTGACGAACCTCTTGTTGCTCTTCACCCTAGGCTTGATCAACAGTGAACAAAGTCAGCTGCTGCTTTCGCCTTTTTCCGATCATTGGTGGTCGGCATTGCCGTGGCCGATGATGGGCTGGAGCAGTGTCGCGGTTATGTTGTTTATTGGGGTTGTGGTGCTGCTAAAGCGAGCCGAGCTTGCTCAGGGCGGGCAAGTGGTTGCCAAAGCACTGGGTGGCGCGAGGCTTGATCACGCACAAGCGAACACCAAGCAGCGCATGTTATTAAATGTAGTTGAAGAGATGGCCATCGCCGCCGGTGTGCCGGTACCGCCGGTCTATTTGCTGCCTGAGGCCGGCATTAATGCCTTTGCTGCGGGGCACTCACCCGCTGATGCTGTCATTGGCATCACCGAAGGCTGCCTGAACCAGCTCAACCGCGAGCAGTTGCAAGGCGTGGTTGCCCATGAGTTCAGCCATATTCTCAACGGCGATATGCGCCTGAACATTCGATTGATTGCGCTGTTGCAAGGCATCTTATTTATTGGTCATGCCGGTTATTATTTACTGCGCAGTGGCGGGCGCAGTGGCGCGGCTCTCGGTCGCTCCCGCTCAAAAAATAATAACGGTGGTGGTATTTTTGTACTGGCACTGGGCCTGATGCTGTTGGGCTATCTTGGCTCTTTTTTTGGCAACTTAATTAAAGCGGCCGTCAGCCGGCAACGTGAGTTTTTAGCCGACGCGAGTGCTGTACAGTTTACCCGCAACCCACAAGGCATCGCCGGAGCCTTAAAAGCCATCGGCGCTGTTGGCGGCGAGGGCAGCAAAGTAAAACACCCCAATGCCGATGAAATGAGCCATTTATTCTTTGGCGAGGCTATTTCGCGTTGGAGCAGTTTATTTGCGACCCACCCGCCGTTGAGCGAGCGGATCAAGCGAATTGACCCAGCCTGGCTTGGCAAATTTCCAACGCCGGCCAGCCTCACGGCGCCAAGCAGTGCGAATGTCGGAGCCATGCAGCCAGACGATAGCGCAGGCCGTCGCGAGGTTGCAATGCACAGCATGCTGGCCGCCCTACCCACGCTACTATTACACAGCAGTCGGCATGTACCCTCAGCACCCGCTTTAGTTTATGCCTGCCTGATCCAGAGTGATTATGTAGCCAAGCAAATGCATTTTATCAAAGAACTGGGTAGCCCTGCGCTACTGGCCGATGTTGACCGGCTTTATGAACAAGCTTCGCTGTTAACTGCCCGCCAAAAGTTGCAGCTACTACAGCTGGTGATCCCTGCGCTAAAGCAACTATCGGCGCAGCAGTTTCAGTATTTACTGCAGCTGGTCGAAGTGCTGGTCAACTGTGATGGTCAGCAAGATTTACTGGAATGGAGTTTAAGCTGCTGGCTGGAATATTGTGTGGGCAGCCAGTTTGACCCAGAGCTGGTGTATCGCGGCCAGAAAACGAGCCGGCTGGCACAAGTGGAAACGGCAGCGTTGGCGCTACTAAGCATCTGCGCCAAACAAAACGAACAACCCGCAATTCAACAACAAGCCTGGCAAGCGGGTCTTTCGGCGCTAGCGCTACCATCAACGACGGCAGAGCCAAACGTCGATCTGGCCCATTTAAAAACCTTGTTGCCACAGTTAATGCAGACCGCGCCGATGCTCAAAAAGCAGCTTTGGCAGATGCTACAAGCTGCGATGATGGCCGATCAACACATCAACGATGCCGAAGGGTTATTGTCTGATGCGCTGGCATTATTACTAGAAATCCCCAAACCTGCGACTTAACAGTCACCCATTATAGAAATATCGATGACCCAAGCCGCTGATAAAACAGTCATTGAACCCAAAATAAGCCACTAAAAATTCGCAGAGAAACCACTTTTCAACCGTAGCAGCAACGCCCGTCGCCGCGTATAGATTGATTATTCAACAGCAATTGCCAATTTATGCTTTAGCTATGCGGCAGCCTTAGGTAGAATATGCGCCCTTTAGTTTGTGGACCGAGCCCAATGTCAGATCAACGCCTGTTTTTAGTGTACGACGCTGCCTTTGACGATATGGACGCAGAAGGCTGTCCAGCCTTTGGTTATGTGCTGCTGTTTAACGAGCAGGATGTGGCCGACTATCAATCGGGTGAAAACCCACCTTTTCCTGCGGTTTCATTGCTGTTTACCGATCACGCTGACGGTACCATCAGCGGCGATTTATTAGGTTGGGCACAACTTGACCACGAAGTGTTTCAAACTTTCCCACTCGGTTTCTTTTTTATGCTGATGGAACAAGCCGCACAAGTTGCCATTAATGCCTATCGTCAAGTTGGGCAAGTGCCAGACCAGCTAATTGCGCTTAACCTGCCGCACGAGGATTTGATCCAGTTCGACGTCCAGTTCGGTGAACTGAAGCTTTCGGATAGCGAAGAAGAATTACAATTGGCACAACAAATGATGGTTGGCCGCCCTTACCTCGACTCGTAAGCCTTTTCTTAAGCCGCAAGCAGCGGCTGATTTTCACCCATCCACTTGCTTTGCTGCGTCGTATACCCGACAACTCTCGGTTCAGAATTCATTCAGATGGCCCATCACAAACTGCAGTTGCCGGTGAAAATCTGCGCCCATTGTGGTCGATCTTTCACTTGGCGAAAAAAATGGAAGTTGAATTGGCCGCAGGTGCGTTATTGCTCCGAACGGTGTCGCCGCAGCCGGTAACACTTTTGGGTTGCTTTTCTGCACAAAAAAGCCCCTAATGCTAACAAGTGCAACCTGAAGCAAACATAATGAAAACAAAAACTCTGTTCGGCCTCTGTCTTTTGACTTACTCGCTTTTCAGCCAAGCCTACGATTTAACCCCGCTCAACCAGCAGCTGGAACGACAACAATTTCGACAATTGCACCAAGCCGTCAGCCATCTCCCAGAAACCCCCACTCAGTCAGAGCTGCTGGTACTGCAAGCCACAGCCATGTTGGCACTGCAAGACGATGAAGCATTAGAAGAGATGATGGCCAAGATCCTGCAAACCTTTCCTGAGCATGCTGAACTGTTGTATCTGGCAAGTTCCAATCAATTTAATTTAGCGCAATCGGGTAGTATTTTTTCGGCGCCAGGCCGAGCTAAAAAAGGACTCGCGTACTTACAACAAGCCGTTAAATTTGCGCCAACGCACTACCAATATCAGCGAGCGCTGATTGGCTTTTATTTAAATGCACCCAGCATCGCTGGCGGCGACGAAAAAGAAGCACAACGTTTAGCCGATGCTCTCCTCCAACAAGATCAAATCCAAGGCACGCTAGCGCAGGCTAACATTCTACAAAAAGATCAAAAAACCGACCAAGCTCTGGCACTGATCCAAACCCAGCTATCGAACCACCCGGCAGATCCACTATTGTTAGAAACTAAGGCGGCACTACTCGCTTCGCAGAAAAAAGTCGCTGAAGCTTTTGCGTTATATCAACAGACATTAACGCTGTACCCGACTGCCGTGGAAAAATATGCCAGCTTGTACCAGCTTGGTCGGCTCGCAGCCGTTGAAGGTCAAGACGCCGCCATAGGCACTCGTGCCTTGCAACAATATTTGGCATTTTACCAAGACAGCGACAACCCGATGTATCCCTGGGCGGTGCTACGATTAGCACAGATCCAACTTCGCTTAGATGACAAAACTGCAGCCACGGCCACTATAGAACCGCTGTTCAAAAAAGAGCCAACACAAGAACGATTACAAAAAGAGCTAAAAAGCTTTAAAAAACAACTGAAATCAGCGAAAAGCTAAACCCAGCTCCCCCGCAATCCACAATGCCTTGGCGACCGGCAAAGTAGTAGTCGCTAAGGCACTGGTTCACCGCCGCACTATTTGTTTACCAGCAGCCATTCAACGGCCGCGCAGCGACTTCCGCTATTGTTTTATCTCATCGCGCCATCCAACACTGGTCAAATCTGTTACCGTCGATATACTACAATTTTTACAGCCAGATGCCGGAGCCTGCCGCATGGTCAAACCTATAGATATGTCGATGGTCGAAAACTCACTGGCCGGTTTTACAATTCCGCCGCAGCCAGAGGTCTTAATTCGGATTAAGCAGGAAATTGAACTGGAAGATCCGGATATCAATACCATCGCCGCCTTGATCAATATGGATGTTGGCATTGCGGGCTTTACGCTTAAAGTGGTGAATTCAGCCTATTTTGGCCTGCGCCGCAAAATTAGCTCCATTGAACATGCCTGTAAATTCCTCGGTTTAAATCGGGTGATTAAATTGGTGAGCAGTGTCGTGCTGCGCTTTACCTTAAGTGATGGCCGCGCCGATCCGTTTACGCTGAAACTTTGGAACAGTGCTATGAATGTCGGCAGCGCAGCGATGCTGATTGCACAGCAATTAAGGCTTGGCAGCGACTGTGCTGACGACTGTTATACATTAGGATTATTCCACAACGCCGGCATGAGCCTGATCCATGCACAATACCCAGATTATGCCAAAGTCATGAAAGTGGGTTTAACCAACCAAATTGCAGTGACGGAAATTGAACAACGTTATTTTCTAACCAGCCACCAAAACCTCGGTTTCCTGATTGCACAAGCTTGGGGTCTGGCCGCTGAAATCGGTAATGTCATTGCCTATCACCATCAATGCGAACATCTGCTTCATTCAACCGATTTGTATGAAAAACGTCTATTGGCCATTCTAAAACTCGCCGAATATTTAACCGGTGAAGAAGGCACATTATTTGACGTGACCTTGGAACGAGAGTGGCAACAATACGGCGAAGCGCTGCTCGACATTTTGGAGCTGGACGAAATGCAATTACCTGATTTAGGCGATTTTCTACTGCAAAATGGCGTGGATAACCACTTCCACCGTTAAGCGCTTACCCGCGAAACCTCAGCGTTCATCTGCTGACTACAACTGACTATCTAAAATCGCAGATACTGCACGGCAAGTTTCTGCGATGTTAAATGACACCGACAGCAGCTAGCGGCCCTCCAAGATTGACCTGTAACTGATTGCATCCTTTTAGCGCGCTAAATACCCACTTTGCACAACTTCGGCGCAAGATGATGAATTTGAATACGTATTCATCTTGTTGTTGCTGACAATTCAAGTTATCAAAGCAGGCACAACAATAAAACGGCCTCAGACAGACCATGATGCCGACCAATCCGTGCTGCCCGGCCAACGATATTCACAGCAATTGCCAACAGCAACACACCAGCGCCGACCCATAAGCCGATATACATATCTGCTATGCTCAGCGCAAAATATCTGCCATCCGCAGCAGATTTCATGAAGGACGGGGAAGAATAATGCAGCAAGCCAAGCCCAATCTTAGCTTTTGGCAAATTTGGAATATGTGTTTTGGTTTTTTAGGTATTCAATTCGGTTTTGCTTTGCAAAATGGCAACGTCAGCCGGATTTTCCAGACGCTTGGCGCCAGTATCGACGAAATTCCAATTTTATGGATTGCCGGCCCCTTAACCGGCTTGTTGGTGCAGCCGATTGTCGGCTATTTCAGTGATCGCACCTGGAATAAATTGGGCCGGCGGCGGCCGTATTTCTTTTATGGTGCCGTGCTCACCACCATGGCGCTGTTTTTTATGCCTCATTCGCCAACGCTATGGATGGCCGCCGGTATGCTGTGGATTTTAGATGCTTCGATTAACATCACCATGGAGCCGTTTCGTGCTTTTGTTGGCGACAACCTCAATAAAAAGCAGCGACCACTTGGCTTTTCAATGCAAAGTTTTTTTATTGGCATTGGCGCCGTGGTCGCGTCGGCGCTGCCGTATATTCTTTCGAACGGGTTTGACGTTGCCAATACCGCGCCGGCCGGTGAAATTCCAGACGCGGTAAAATACTCGTTCTACGCCGGTGGCGTGGTGTTATTCATTGCTGTGACTTGGACGGTGATGAAATCAACCGAATATAGCCCAGAACAACTGGCAGCCTATGGCGATGAAATGGAATCGCCGGTAATCGTCAGCAGCAATGACAGGCGTTATTGGACGCCTGGCTCGGTGTATACCGGGCTAGGTGTGGCAGCCTTAGTGCTGGTGTTTGCGCAATCACTGGACAAACAGTTGTATGTTTTGGGTGGCTGTTTGCTCGCCTTTGGTTTACTGCAATGGCTGACCAGCGCTCTAAAAAATAACGGCCAAAATGGCATGCTGGTGCAGATTGTTGATGATCTATTCACCATGCCAAGCACCATGCGCCACCTTGCGGTGGTGCAGTTTTTTTCCTGGTTTGCCTTATTCTCGATGTGGATTTACACCACCGCCGCGGTGACCTCGGTGCATTATGGCAGCTCAGATCCAACCACGGCCGCTTACAACGATGGCGCCGACTGGGTCGGTTTATTATTTGCTTTTTACAACGGTTTTGCCGCTCTCGCCGCCATTGTGATCCCTTGGGTGGTGCGAAAAACATCGTTGCAAATCAGCCATAGCCTCAACTTAATCTGTGGTGCCGCTGGTTTATTATCTTTTTTATGGATCAAAGATCCTGCCTTATTGTGGTTACCGATGATCGGTATCGGCATTGCTTGGGCTTCTATCTTGTCGTTGCCATACGCCATGCTCGCTGACGCACTACCCAACCAAAAAATGGGCGTGTATATGGGCATGTTTAACTTCTTTATTGTGCTGCCACAGCTGCTCGCAGCGTCCATCCTCGGTACTTTATTAAACCTATTTTTTAACGCAGAAGCCATTTATGCGTTGGCGCTGGGCGCAGGCAGCCTGGTCCTCGCGGCCATCTATGTACTGACCATTAAAAACCATAGCGCAAGCCATTAGCTTCAGCGCCAGCAACACCACCAAGCGCCAGCCAAGCAGATGATGGCTGGCCGGTTTACCGTTTGACAGGAACTATCGATGAAATTTTCTTTACCACTCACTGTACTGACCAGCGCCTTAGCACTGGCAGCCTGCCAGCCAGCAACCGATAACCTTGCTGCAAAAAATCAGTCGGTAGCACCCGGTGCGCCGGGTCAAACATCCACTTGGTCTTATGCTGGAAAAACCGGTATTGGCACTTCTTACGAGCAATACCTGTCCGGTCAGTACCAAGATCAAGCGCCAACCGGCGTGGTATCCAAAGTGTGGTTTTCGTTGGCCAATGGTATTGTCACCGAAACGATGTCAGGCCTGATCCACGAAGCACAACTACGTGAGCTGCAGTTTGTGGTTAAAGGCGAAGGTTTTGTCGACGAAGAAAAAACGGCCACGCTCTCGAGCATTGATTATTTATCGCAAGACGCCACCGGTCGCCCGTTGTCGCTAGCGTACAAAGTGCTGAACAAAGCCAAAAATGGCCAGTATGAAATTGAAAAGCACATTTTTACCGATCCGGATAGCCAAACGCTGGTCGTCAAAAGCTGGTTTAGGCCCTTGGTCGATGGCTTAGAGCTGTATGTTTACCTTGACCCCGCCCTGGCCAATACCGGCAGCAACGATAGCGCCACCATTAGTGATGGCATTATCAGCGCCACCGAAGCGAACAGCAGCTTGTCGCTGGTGGCAAGCCCGGCGTTTGTTCGGACGCAGGTGGGTTTTGTTGGGGTATCGGACGGCCTCAGCGAGCTGAAGAACCACCAAGCATTGGCCGGATATCAAACCACCGGCACCACAGCTGGCAATGTTGGCGTTTTGGCGCAGTTGCCGCAAGTCGCCAAAGGTGCAAGCGGTGAATTTCAACTGGTGATCGGCTTTGGCGCGACCACAGCGCAAAGTACGGCGAATGCCAAAAACACCTTGGCAACAGGGCTGGATAAAGTGCTAGCCAATTTTAATGGTGAAGGCGAGGCTATCGGCTGGCAGGATTATCTGCAAAGTTTGCCGGCATTGGAGCAACTAAGCAGCACCACTATGGATCAAGGTAAATTACTGTTCGCCAGCGCTATGGTGCTTAAAGCCCAAGAAGACAAAACCCACGCCGGCGCCCTGATTGCGTCGCTGTCAAACCCTTGGGGCGATGTCAAGTCAGCCGAACAAAGCCAAACCGGTTACAAAGCGGTCTGGCCACGAGACTTTTATCAGGTGGCGATGGCGATGCTGGCCCTTGGCGATACCCAAAGCCCAAAAGTAGCTTTTGAATATCTGCACCAGGTACAAGTGAATGACAAAACACCCGGCTATCAGGGTGCTCCGGGCTGGTTCCTGCAAAAAACCCATGTTGATGGCACGCTGGAATGGGTTGGCATTCAGCTGGATCAAACCGCCATGCCGATTATGCTCGGTTGGCGCTTATGGCAAGAAGGTATTTTAAATGACGCCCAAATCAAGCATTGGTATAGCCGCATGCTCAAGCCCGCTGCCGATTACCTCGCCAAAGGCGGCAAAGCCAAACTCGATTGGAATAACACCGATGTCACCCCACCCTATACCCAGCAAGAACGCTGGGAGGAGCAAGGCGGTTATTCACCATCAACTATCGCAGCTATTATCAGCGGTTTAGTCAGCGCAGCCGACATTGCCACACTGGCCGGTGATACCGACAGCGCCACTTTGTATCTGACACAAGCCGACCAGTATCACCAAACTTTGGAAAGCCTGACATTTACCACCGCCGGCAATTTGAACCAAGCACCGAGTGACGGTCAATATTATCTGCGCATTAACAGCAACCAAAACGCCAACGACAAAAGTGCGTTAGAAGATCGCAATGGCCAAGGCGCAATTAATGAAAGTGACGTGATTGACGGCGGTTTCCTTGAATTAGTGCGTTATGGCGTGCGTCCCGCCAACCACCCGGCGGTACTGGCCAGTTTAGGCGAGCTCGATGACCAAACACTGCCCGATGTACAACGGGTCAAATATGAATTCAGTTTTGCCGGCATCGCCGGCACCTTGCCAGGCTGGCGTCGTTATGGACTGGATGGTTATGGCGAAGACATCTTATCAGGTCAGGGTTACGCGAAAGGACCCAATGACAGCAATCTGCCAAACCAACGTGGCCGCGTCTGGCCGATATTCTCTGGCGAGCGCGGCCATTACGAATTGGCGCGGCTATTGGTGAATAAAACTAGCCTCAACAGCGATGATTTACAGCCACTACGCCGCAATTATGTGCAGGCAATGGAGCAGTTTGCCAACGCCGGTTTGATGCTGCCAGAGCAAGTGTGGGACAACGTTGGCAATAATAGCGTTTATCAGTATCAAGCAGGTGAAGGCACCAATGGCGCGACGCCGCTTGCGTGGAGCCACGCGGAATACATCAAACTACTACGCTCAGTGTCCGATCAGAAAGTCTGGGATCGTTACAGCCCGGTAGAGCTGCGTTATAGCCATCCGCCGACCCACTAACCCCCAAGCCGCTGCTGTTCGAAGCAAAGCGGCTCTCTAGCTCTCCCGCTCCCGGTGTGTTGACGCGATGCAACCATCGGGAGTTTTTTATTGTCAGCTAGCATGTGCCGCCATGTCTATGCCTTGGCACAGCGGGCAGTGACCATTAGCCTGATGAAAGTACGACAGGTAAAAGTACGACAGCTGAAAGTACGGCCCATAAAAGCGCAGCAAAACATCACCAACGATGCTGGCGCCACAATTGTTGTTGAGCTGGTGTTAAAAACGTCCAGGCGATAAACCGGCTTTGTTTGTTGCCCTGTGTCATATCGACCACTTGCTGCGCGCTCACCCCAAGCTTTTTCAGCGTCGCCTGCAAGGGAGGCAGATGTTCTTTTTTCGACACCAGACTACTAAACCAATACACCTGATGCCCAATGGCTAAGCTTTGCCGCATCATGCGCTGAATAAACGCCAGCTCACCACCTTCACACCAAAGCTCATGCGACAGGCCTGCGAAATTAAGCTCTGCGTGCGCATGATTAAGCCCCAAATTGGATTTTTTGCGCAAACTGCCAGCCGCGGCTTGTTCAGCCGAACCATGAAACGGGGGATTACAAAGCGTGACATCGATGTATTCATCTGCTTTGAGCAGATGATCAAAAATATCGCTGCTACGTGCTTGCTGACGCAGCTCAATCCGATCGCCAAGCTGATGACGCTGCAGCATTGTTGCACCGTGTTGCAGCGCTCCCTGATCAATATCTGACGCCACTACCTGCCAGCCAAAATGACGCGCAGCTAACAGCGGGTAAATTAAATTTGCACCACAGCCAACATCAAGTAACTTGAGATTGCGGCTTTTTGGGGTTTTGCCCTGATGACTGGTTTTGAGCAGATCGGCCAAATACAGTAAATAATCTAATCTTCCAGGTACCGCTGGGCACAAATACCCAGCCGGTACGTCCCAATACGGCAGCTGATAATGATGAGCAAGTAGTGCCTGATTCAGTGTTTTTACCGCAACCGGATTGGCAAAGTCGATACTTTGTTCACCACGAGCTGTTGTCAGCAACAAAGGCGCTAGTGCCGGGAAACTTTGCTGCAATGCTGCCATATCATAACCAGCCTGATGTGGATTGGCCGGATGTAAACTGGCTTTGCTGATGGTGGTGGTTGCAGTAATGGCTGTCGATGTTTTCGCTGTAGCCGTTAACCCCGCAAGCTGGCGGCGTTGTTTTGGTGTATTCATCGGTGACGGACCTGAATAGAAACTAAGGTGATGGCAGTTAGGCGCCGCAAGAACGCCGCACAATTATTTTCGGCTCAATTTCAGTTTGCGCAATACCTTCCCGATTAATCAACCGCAATAGATTCACCACCAGCATTTCGCCAGCTAGCGTGGTATTTTGCTGAATAGTGGTCAGCGCCGGTGACGAAAACGAGGCTACTGGAATATCGTCAAACCCAACCACCGCTACATCTTGCGGTACATGAAACCCTTGCTGTTGCAGCGCACGCATCACGCCAATGGCGATTAAATCGCTGGCCGCAAAAATAGCATCAGGCTGATAACCGGTGCTCAGTAGCTGTAACGTCGCATCAAAACCCGCTTGTTCAGTCGAAATAGCATCCAGTTGTGGCACTTGTGCGGGCTGGACACCTTTGACCGACAATGCCTGTACAAAACCTTGATAACGTTCAAAAAACTCTGGGCTATGCTCAGAAGCATTGCCAATAAAAGCAAAATTGCGACGGCCAAGGCTGAGCAAATGTTCACCCGCCAGCCGGCCGCCTTGTTGGTTATTGCTGCGAATTGTGAATTCTGGATGGCCTTCAACCCGCGCGCCCCAACAGACAAAATGCGTTTCCTGCGCTAACAACTGGTTCAATTTTTCTTCGTAATCAACATAGTCGCCGTACCCGAGCAAAATAATACCATCGGCCTTTTTGCTATCTTCATAATCGGCATGCCAGTCATTGCTCAGTTGCTGAAACGAAATCAGTAAATCATGGCCGCGTTTTGTACAAGCGCGGGTAATACTGCCAAGCATGGCCAAAAAAAACGGATTAATTTGCGACTCGTCGACAGTTGGATCTTCAAACAGCAATAAAGCTAAAGTACCACTGCATTGTTTGCGCAGATTACTGGCGTTTTTATCAACTTTATAATTGAGCTGTTTGGCAATCGCAAAAATACGGTCTTTGGTTTCTTGATTGACCGCTGGACTATCACGCAAAGCGCGGGAAACGGTCGATTGTGAGACACCCGCTTGGTAGGCAATATCAAAGGAAGTGGCTTTGCTTTTCATCGAATCCCCTGCGACTGAAAATCGTAACAGAGTTGGATCCGGACGTAGTTTATCGCTGACACCACACTTACCTCAGACGTAGCCGAACCTCGAGCTGCGCCGGCAAAATTGCCGACACTTTTAGACTGCTAAGGTGCCATATTCCAGCCCAAAAAGGCAAGGTGAAAGCGCGGTTCCCGCTAAATTAGCAACGGTGAATCGGCGACTCGATAAGTTTTCGCTCGCGGGTTAGCTCGCTGATGCAGGCTACAAACTGGCTGCAACCGTGTTCCACCAACGCGATCGGACGTTCAACTTGATGGATCGGTGCACATGAGCCGAGCAGATGTAGCACGAGAAAAGCCAGTAACTGATTACGAATGACCACCATCGGACGTGGTTGAAATTGTGGCATGGTGCGCTCCTGCTGTTTGCTCGGACCAGCGAGCATTTGAATCATTCAAGGCCGTCCAATTCTGCACCTTTGGTATATGCGAATGCACAGCAATACCATTTACGACCTTAATTAGTGCTGAACACAGTGTAAAAAAATTGGATGACCCGCTCTGTGACCAATCAGGCGACATTTTGTGAAACATTGTTATTTAGCCTTAAGCTGCACACGGGGGAATGCTAAAGTGGCACGGTGTAAGTTGGGATGAGTGGTGATAATGCGCCTGATATTAATTTTACTCTCGCTGTGGCCAATATGGACGCTTGCCGGACAATGCTCCGCCAGCAACCAAGAGCGCAATTGCGCGGACACCGGTCGTTGGCAAGTGGCGTTAGCTATTGGCGCAGGCCATCGCTCCAATCCACTGCAAGGTGGACGGAATTTTCCGCTGTACCTGATGCCAGATATTCATTATTACGCCCAACATTGGTTTTTCGACAATGGCACGCTCGGTTATAGTTGGACCTTAGCCGACGATCTACAACTAAGTTTGATTTCCCGCCTGAATGAAGAAAAAGGCTATTTTCGGCGGCGCAATCTGAGTAACGTGTTCACTGAACAACTCTCAAGCAATTTTGCCCTCATGGGCCCAGCGCAAAAATCCACACCAGATATCGAACTTTCCATAACAGATGTAGCCAAAAGGCCAACTGCGGCCGATGCGGGCTGGCAACTCGATTGGTTCACACCGCTGATGCAATGGCAGTTCAACTGGTTGCACGATGTATCCGGTCAATATCACGGTCAACACGCGAGCATCGGTGTTAGTCGCAACTGGCAAAATCCGCTTGGACATTGGCAGCTTAGCTCGGCGCTGACTTGGAAAAGTAGTCAGCTGATCAATACATATTATGCCGCCGATCAAACGTCGGCTCTTGACGGTGCCAAGCTCGGACACAGCTGGCAACCAGAAATTAAACTAAGCTGGAGCTATCCACTCACAGACGAGTGGTCGATGCTCGCGTTTTACCGGTATCGCTGGCTTGACGAGACGATGACCGAAAGCCCCTTGGTAACGGAGAACTCCATTCGATCTTGGTTTGTAGGAGTGAGTTACCGATTTTTCTAATGCATGGATGTACGCTAGTGCTGATTTCAATTCTGAGTTTACTGACCGCAGCCGTGAATGCCGCAACGCCTTGTCACAACATGGTTTGCTGGCAGGTGGCGCCAACGGTGTGTCTGGTCGAGCAACAACAGCACCCGTGTCAACTGGCCTTGTCGCTGCAGTGGCAAAGTAACCTGCCACAATCGGTCTGTGCCTATCTGGACGAACAACAGCTGAAATGTTGGCACTCCGCCCACGAAGGCAGCTGGCACCAACAACTGCATTTAACCGGGCCCGCTCGGCTTGAACTTCGTAATCAACAGCAACAAGTCTTGTTGCAACAACCGTTAACCGTATTAAGCCGCCAGCCTGAACGACGCCGCCGGTTAGTTGCACCCTGGAGTGTATTTTAATGAGCAAAATATTATTGGTCGAAGACGATGAACGATTGGCCAGCCTCGTGCAGACGTTTTTACAACAACATGGATTTGAGGTGCGGTTGGTCAATAATGGCTTGGCGGTGGAAGCCAATTGCCGCGAGTTTCAACCCGATTTAGTGGTTTTGGATCTGATGTTGCCAGGTCTGGATGGTTTTGCCGTATGCCGCGCCATTCGGCCTTGGTACAAAGCGCCAATTTTGATGCTGACAGCTAAACAAAGCGACATTGACCAAGTGCTGGGTTTAGAGTTGGGCGCTGATGACTATGTCATTAAGCCGGTTGAACCACGGGTGTTACTCGCGAGAATTCATGCCTTGCTTAGACGCAGCCAACCGACGCCAAGTGCCGATGTCCACAGTCTGGAATTTGGCAAGCTGCAACTGAATCAGGCCGCCCGTGAAGCTTGTTTTGACGGCGCTTTAGTTGAATTAACCAGCTACGAGTTTGATTTGTTATGGATGCTGGCCAAACATGCCGGCCAGACGGTGCGCCGTGAAGCCATTCATAAACAAATCATTGGTCGTGAATACGATGGTTTAGATCGGACGGTCGATGTCCGAGTCTCGCATTTGCGTCGTAAATTGGGTGATAACGCCGATACGCCATTTCGGATAAAAACAGTTTGGGGTAAAGGCTACCTGTTTGTCGCCGACGCGTGGCACTAATATGCGGCGTTTGTTTCTGCATTTTTACTTGTTTATGCTGCTAGTGTTGCTTGGCATCGGCTGGAGTGTTGACCGACTGTGGCAGCAAAGCCAAACCGCTGCCCCGCCTGGCTGGGTCAGCTTGCTTGGACAGAGTCTTGCGTATCAGCTAAGTCAACCCGAAACCCTACCGCAACAAGTCGCTGCCCAGCTGGATCTGTCACTGCAAAGTTTGCCAAGCGATGCGATTGCTTGGTCACTCGACGAGCAGGCGGCGCTAGGGCGCGGCCAGCTTGTGCCATTGTTCAGCGACAACATGGTGTATTTCTACCAACTGCAGCAGCCTGATCAGTTGCTGCAATTTGGTCCCGTACAAATTGAAGCCAACAACCATCAGGGTTATTTGTTTACGCTGTTATTTTTCGCCTTACTGGCGGTCGCCGTTGCCTTATGGTTGTGGCCACTCGCCCGAGATATTCAACAGCTGCAAACACAGCTCAAACGGTTTGGCCACGGTATGCAATTGCCAGAACAACCCCTACCCGCCCATTCATTGTTAGCGCCCATCGCACAAAGTGTGCAGCAAATGGCAGAGCAAATTCAGCGCTTAGTGAGTTTGCAACGTGAAATGACCCACGCGGTGTCACATGAACTACGCACCCCCCTTGCACGGCTAAACTTTGCTTTGGAAATGCAGCCCATTGTCGAATCAGATAAACAAGCGATGCTGCAAGATGTGCGGGAACTTGACCAATTAGTCGATGAAATGCTCGACTACGCCAGGTTGGAAGCACAAGTAGTCACCCTGCAACTGCATCAGGTCGACGTCGGTGAATTACTGGATAATCTTTTGGAAAAACTGGCGCCACTGCCTGGGGCTCCCATTCTGTTGCAGCGTCCAGAGCAGATCCAGTTGTTATGTGATGGCCATTATCTCGAACGTGCCTTACAAAACTTATTAGTCAACGCCCAACGTTATGGCCGACAACAAGTGTTAATCAGTGTGCAACAAGATGCAGAGATGGTGCAAATTGTGGTGGAAGACGATGGTATCGGTATTCCAAAAGCGCAACGCGACAGCATTTTGCAACCTTTTGTCAGACTCGATCCAAGTCGCAGCAAAGGACATGGTGGTTTTGGCTTGGGCTTGGCGATTGTAAGCCGCATTGTCAGCTGGCATCACGGACAGCTGAGCATTGACGATTCAGTATTAGGTGGCGCGGCATTCAAACTGCAGTTACCAAAAAGACCCCGCAGTTTGAGCCTGGTGTCTAAAACAAACGTTAAAAATTAAAGACCTAAGTTCGACAAAAAGTCGTCATCGACCGCATCAGCCACATCGGCTGCGGCATCGGCTTGTTGATTATGGGCGTTGGCCAGAATGTCATCGACATTTTCGTGCGCCGCTTTTTCAAAATCATGGAGCTGGATAAACTCGGTTTTATCCATCGCTAATTCCATGTAGAAAATATTGTGCAGTGGGGTGCTAAACGTGACACGACGCGCTTGTGGTTGATCAAGCTGGGTGTTAATTAAAATCTGCACCTGTTTATTGATCGCCATCATTTTTGGCTGGCTTTGATTGATTGACGTTTGCAAATCGACCCGAACCCGGTTGGTGAAGTCACCCACGATTTGGTTCATCAGCTCGCCCATCACATTACCTACTTCATCAGAGGTGTGGAACTGTGCCAGTTCTGATTCAGGCATGCCCATGCTCATCATGTATTTGCGGTAAATTTCCATCGCAGCTTCAGAGGTGAAATTAATAATGACCAACCCCGAAAAACCACCATCAAATAATACAAAACAACCCAAATCCGGGCGCAGACAAGTCTTTTGAATTTTTTGCACCATCGGCGAATAAGCGACCTGCGGGTTGCCCGCGGCAGACAGAACCTGAGATACAGCCGAGCACAGGGTAAGCAGAATTTCTTCGGTGGTAATAACTTTATTTTTTTTCATGTAGGCTCCTGATTGGCCCGGATAACAACAAGAATGATCGGCAATCAAATGGATTGACGCTCACATGAACGACGGATGCCGATAGAGTTTATGGATCGGGTTGCTTCAAATACTAAGCCAGCCAGCAGTTGCATGCAACTTTGTTCGGCAATTGATTGCGCAAACAGCTCTTTTCGAAAAGATCGGCATGCGTTAAGGTAGAGACTGCAACCAACCAGATGATTTTCAGGGAAAATGCACTGATGCTGCTCGCTTCTGAACCTAATGCCGACAAGTCTTATATCCGCCAGTTAAAACGACTGATCAGTAGTCTATTGTCCGTCAGTAAATTTCAACATTCGATTTACGGCCAAGCAAGTCAGTTTTTTGAGCGCGATGCTAGTGCAAAACAACAGCTGCAACAACTTGAACAAAGCTGGGAACAAAGCCAGCAGCAATTAAAAACCGCTACCGCAAAAACAGAAGCTCGGCTTATTGCTCAGGTCCAACAACATCGACAAGCCTTTGTCACGGCCGAGCAGCAATACCAACAACAACGACAGCACCGCCAAAGCGAGCTGGTGATCCTATGCCAACAGTTTTTAAAACTGAGCGAAGGGGTCAACCGCAGCGACACCATTTTACGCTCGTCAAAATTGCTCGGTTGCCTGCAATTGTTAGCGCCAAGTGAAGGAGATCTGATTGCCTCGGTACAGCAAAAATACAAACCACTGTATAAAGCAACCTTGAGCCTGAGACTGTTGGATCACCTTCTTGAGCAAGGTCTGATCACCAACAGTTATATTTTACAAAAAGCGGCGCTACGCCTGACCGACCGCGAGCTGGATCAATCTTGCCCATTTCGCGACGACGTGCAAATTCCACTGCTGATGGCGTTATTGCTGCAAGATGTCGGACATTATCATCCAGAAGCGATGATGGTTTTATGCGGCCCATACGGCGAATTACCGCGCAGCCGTGAACTTGATGTCGAAGAGCGACAACAATTTTTGGAATCGAGTTTGCAAGCTAGTTTGCGTTTTTTATTGCAAGGCATTGCCGTACCGAAATACCGCGGCAATTCAAAAGCTGAGCGAGATGAGTTTGATAAAAACGAACAGGACAAATTAGCTTTTGCTGCAACTTTAATGCGCAACGCCAACGACCCTGGGGTTGGTATTGGTAATCTGTTAAAAATTCCACAGGTATATGCCTCCGCCGTACTGCCCGGTCGTAACCGCTTTGATTATCAAGCGTTACCCAAAGTGGCGCTTATTCTAAAAAGTGGGGCAAGCCAAGGGCGCTATGATCCTAGAATGGCAGATGCATTGCTGACCATTACCGGAATTTTCCCCCAAGGTTATGGCATTGTTTTTTTACCGACCCCGCTGCCCGGCCAAGTCGCTGAGCGCTACGAATTTGCTATCGTCAATTCGCTCTATCCGCAGCAGGCAGAAGTTCCGGTATGCCGCATCGTGACGCGCAACTTACAGTTTCGCCATTCCGGCCAAAACTGTACTATCAGCGTGGCCAACAATTTGTACTTTAAGCCAGCAAGGCAACAGCTAGCAGTTATTCCGCAAGCGCGCCTGAGCGAAATATTAAGCAAATTGTCATCCGGTTTTGAGACCGGTCAACTGCGCCATATGTTACCGCGCTATTGGCATCCGGATGAGTTCTTCGCCAACCCTAAACATCAGAACTTGTGGAATCGCACCGAACTTTTAGATAATTAAATCGAGTCTTGTAACCGGAGCCACTATGGCGGATGCGACGCTGACTGAAAAACAAAAAATGCTCAACCAACTGTGGTTTCAGCCACGTGATCCAGAACTAGCAAGTGCGCGAGCTCGCGCCAAAAAACTATGTCGTGAATTAAATAGCTGCACGCCTGAAGCTTTTAAAGCTTCGCAGAAAATTGCCGGGCAGCTGTTTGGCAAGGTGCAGGGTTGTTATATCGAACCCGACTTTTATTGCGACTATGGTTTTAATATTGAATTAGGCCCGCGGTTTTATGCCAATCACCACTGCGTGATGCTGGACGCTGCCCCCATCCGGATTGGCGCGGATGTGATGTTCGGCCCTGCAGTTCAGCTGTATACCGTGACCCATCCACTGGACGCGACTTTGCGGCAATCTGGCATTGAACAGGCAAAGCCGATTACCATCGGCAATCGAGTCTGGATTGGCGGCGGCGCTATTGTGCTGCCAGGGGTGACTATCGGTGACGATGCAGTGATTGCTGCCGGTAGTATTGTCACCAAAAATGTTGCCGCGATGACTTTGGTGCAAGGAAACCCCGCGCGACCGGTTCGAACACTCCAAAATGCAGCGCCTGAACCTGCCACACAAGATTAACGCCTACACCGGAAACCTACGCCCGAAACCAGCGCCCGAAAAAAGTGCAGCTTTGACACAAGCTGGTATTCCATCCAGCATTTGATGCAGAAAACAGAATGATTAACGCCGTTTAACTGCGAAATTATGCACTTTTTTGTGATGATTTATTAGGTACAATAGCCAACTTGCTGCTGTGTTGGATTGCCCACTGATGAATCGTACCACCCCTTCGCTGGCCTTAATCATGTTATTGGCCGCTGTCATCGCCACCACCCCACTGGCGATTGATATGTATTTACCAGCGATGCCGCAATTAGCCGTCGCACTGCAAACTGATGGCCTGATGGTGCAACAGTCGCTGAGTATTTTTCTGGCGTTTTACGGTATGGGTATGCTGGTATTTGGCCCGCTGGCCGATGCCATTGGTCGTCGCCCCTTAGCCTTATGGGGACTGGCGATGTTTTTTCTGGCCAGTGTGCTGCTCAGTCAAACCGAAAGTATTGAATGGTTTTTAACTTGGCGGGCGTTACAAGCTTTTGCTGGTAGTGCGGCCACCGTGGTGATCCCTGGGATTATTCGCGCGTTATATCAAGAACATACCGCTAAAGGTATGTCGTACGTTTCAATGATGATGATGTTAGCACCCTTACTGGCGCCAGCCATTGGTAGCATGGTGCTCTTTGTCGCCGACTGGTCATGGATTTTTGTGGTGCTGGCCGGTTATGCGTTGTTGATTGGTAGCTTGGCCGCCAAATTTTTGCCGGAAATTAATACTAAAGCTGAACGCGGTCCACTGAATTTCTTTGGCTCTTATAAAGTGGTGTTTGCGCATCGCCAAGCACGGCCTTTAATTGCGATTTCGATGTTTGCCTCATTTAGCTTTTTTTGCTTTTTAACCGCGGTACCTTTTGTATACATTGAATTTTTTGGCGTCGATGAGCAAACATTCAGCTTGTTGTTTGGGATCAATGTATTGATGCTGATTTTGGCCAATTTTACCAATAGCCGGCTGGTGACGCGCTTTGGCAGCCACACCATGCTCAAAGCCGGTTGGTCCAGTGCCGTGGTGTTTGCCAGCGGCTTATTGGGCGTCAGTCTGGCTGACTTGCCGCTGTGGTGGACAGTGCTGATGATTGCACCCTTGATGGCAAGTTTAGGCTTGATTGCGACCAATGCCGATGCGTTGATCCTGATTGCCTTTCCAAAACACAGCGGCACCGCCACTGCCGTTATCGGCACCTTACGTTTTGGTATTGGTGCTTTAGCCGGCCCCTTACTGGCGTTGTTCGCCAACGGCAGCACCGTGCCTTTTGCGGCGCTGATGCTCGGGGGCGTGGTCGCCATTACGCTGGCGCGGCAGTTTATTCAGCCACAACCTACAATACCGATGGCTCAGTAGCGCGCCAGCTCCGATTGCAGTAAGGCTAAAATCTCTGGGCTGCGTCTTAACAGCCGCAGTCTGGCAAACAATTGCTCCGCCTCTGGATACTGCAACTTTAAGTAGCTAAACCATTGTTTGATGCGGTTGGAATAATACAAACCTTTATCACCGGCGATTTCGTACTCTGAATAACGCATCAGTAGCGCCAACACATCCGGCCATGGCAGCGCTGCGCCACCACCGGCAATCCGTAGCGCTAGATTCGGCTGCGCCAATGCGCCACGGCCTAACATAATATCAGTACTTCCGGACTGCTCAAGGCACAGCGCGGCATCGGCTGGTTGCCAAATTTCACCGTTGGCAATCACCGGAATGGCCACTACTTCGCGAATTTTGGCAATCCACGGCCAATACGCAGGTGGCCGATAACCATCGGTTTTGGTGCGGGCATGCACCGTCAGTTCACTCGCGCCAGCTGCAGCCAGTGCTTGAGCATTATCTAAGGTCAAACTGGTATCTTCATAACCAAGCCGCATTTTTGCCGTGACCGGAAATTGTGCCGGCACCGCTTGGCGCACCGCCTGCACAATTTTGTACAACTGCTCGGTTTCACGCAGCAGCACGGCGCCGCCCTTACTTTTATTGACGGTTTTAGCCGGACAGCCAAAATTCAAATCAATACCAGGCGAACCTAACTGCACGGCACGAAAAGCATTTTCGGCCAGCCACTGCGGCTCTTGGCCAAGTAACTGCACCCGCACCGGCGTACCCGCCCGGGTTTTGCCGCCTTGCAGTAGCTCCGGACATAAACGGGTAAACACACGGGCCGGTAACAGCTGATCAACCACTCGAACAAACTCAGTAATACACAGGTCAAAACCGCCAATCTCGGTCAGCATTTCCCGCATCAGGTGATCAACCACCCCTTCCATCGGCGCCAAAATAATTCGCATGCAACAGCCTCAATTCAAACGGCCGTCAGTGTAATAATTCTCTGCGCGAAAAGCCATCTGCAGTCGCGGTCACTGCCACTTGTTGTCCGATGCGAGCAAATATCACGTCATGCGCTGGTTTTGTTCAACGGCAACGGCACACAGAGTTTTTACCGCCAGCCAGTTCTGAGTTACACTAGACGAAGTTTACGCATTAAAGAGTGTCGTCATGAGTTCGAGTCAAAAGTTAAAAAAGAAAATTAGCAAAAGAGCCAAGCAGAAGAAAAATATTCAGGTAAAAAACTCTATTCGGCTGAAAAACGCCAAGCAAGCTGAACCCGCCACAGAAGTGGTCGCCAATGTTGAAGAGAATCAGGAAGATACGACTGCAACCAACGACAGCCCAGCCACCAGCACCGACCACAACAGTTAGGGGTTACAAGCCCAATTGCACGGTGACCAGCGCATGGTCACTGCTGTAACCGTCAATTGCAAACACCGGCTGCAGCAAATGTTGATCAACCACCCATTGTCGCTGCACCCGCGGTGCAAAGTCAGCCGATAATAAAATGTAATCCAGCACTGAACCTTTAGCGCCGTAATAATGCGTGGCCGGGCGCGCTACATCACTCAAGCTTTCAGTGGGCGACTGCAGCAACCAACTATCTTGTAATTGCAAAGCTGCATCATCGATGCGCTGCACCTGCAACAAAGCTTGCAACAACGGCGAGCTCAATTCATCGTTAAAATCACCCAGCAGCATCACCGGCAACCTATCAACCGCCCATTGCTCAGCAATGGCCTCCAGCAGCAAACCCGCCTCATGTCCACGTTGCACACAAGCGGCCCATCGACTTAATGCATCAGCAGCAGGTAATGGTTGCCCTTGGGCGAGCGGCACGGGCCGGCGTGATTTTAGGTGCACGACATAACAATTACACAGGCCCATTGCCGGCAGTTGCAGCAAAGCGCGTAGCGGTGAACGACTGAAACTGAAATCGGGTACTCCAAGCGCAGCCGCAGCGGCTTTGGGCACTGCAACTGCCCAACTGTCAAGAATGGGTACCTTGGCCGCAAGCGCGACAACCGGTTTTTGATAAACATGGTCATCAATTAAGAGTGCTGATTCAGCCACAGCGAACCAGCCAAAACCAAGCTCTGTGGTTAATTGTTGCAGTTCGCTGCTGCTAAAAACCTCTTGAAGCGCCAAGACGTCGGGCGCGACATCCAACAGCGTACGACGCAGCCAGTCGGTTTTTTGCTGCCACTGCGCCATGCTGTAAATATTGTCAAATTCGTAGCTGGCGTGCGGCGGCGCCGCAAAATTCAACAAATTTAACGTGCTCAGCCTGACACCACGCTTCGCGGCGATGTCAGTTGTTGCGGGTGGCAAAGCACTTTCAGTCACAGTAGTTTTAATCACCGAACTTTTAATCACCGTACTTTTAATCACCGAACTTTCATTCACAGTACGTTTAATCACCGAACTTTCATTCACCGAACTTTCATTCACAGTACTTTTAATCAACCTGCTAATCCGCGTTCGGGGTTGCGGTCGGCGCCGCCGGCGTGGCACTTCGGAGCAGCGTCTGCAGTTGCTGCAATTCAACGCGGATCGCCTTTAATTCGGCGTGCATTTGCTGCTGTTCTTGCTCCTGCGCCTGCTTGTCCTGCTCACGTTCTAACGCATGCTCTTCATCACTAAAGGTTTGCATGGTATTGACGATAATGGCGATAAATAAATTCAGCATAGTGAAGGTCGCCACCAGAATAAATGGCACAAAAAACATCCAAGCAAAGGGATACACTTCCATCACCGGCCGCGAAATCCCCATCGACCAGCTTTCCAGTGTCATCACCTGAAACAAGGTATAAAACGAAGCGCCAATAGTGCCAAACCATTCAGGAAATGCCGAACCAAAGATTTTGGTCGCAATCACCGCAAACACATAATAAATCAGCACCAACACCATCGCGATCGACGCTAAACCCGGTAAGGAGCCTAACAACGCCGACACCACACGTTTCATCGACGGCACAATCGACAATACGCGTAGCACCCGCAATACCCGCAGCGAACGTAGCACCGCCAACGGTCCGGACGCCGGAATTAACGCAATTGTCACCACGAAAAAATCAAATAAACTCCAAGCATCTTTAAAAAAGGCGCCCCGATAAGCGTAAATACGTAGCAGCAGCTCCACCACAAACACCGCGAGCAGCAATTTATCAAGACTAACCAGCAAAGTGCCATATTGCGCCATCAGACTGGCTGAAGTTTCCATCCCCAGTAACACGGCGTTGATTAAAATCAGCGCCAGAATAAAACGACCAAACCAGTTTTGTTCAACCAGTGTGGTAATACGCGCTTGCAAACTAACCGGCGCACTCAGTACAGATGTCGTCATACAATGTTCCTGTGATCATAATGGCGGCGATTGTAGCCATAACCCATGCAGATGCCTAGAGCTCTTTCCACTTGCTAAAATGGCTTGGCTACTTTTAAATCAGTCACGGTAGCCAAGGAGCCCGAATGAGTCTGTTGATCCGATTAATGTTTATCGCCGTGTTGGTTTTTCTTGCTTATCGTTTATGGGGGGGCTCCCCCGTGGGGCGTGCAGTTGATCAGGCAGCGCAGCAATTTCTAAGCCCAAACGCCAGTTATTGCCAAAGCCCACTCGGTTGGCGCCTTGGTAGTTTGGACCCGGCCTTTGAACTTAGCGAACAACAGGCTTTGCGACTGATTAATAGCGCCGCAACGCTATGGAACGAAGCCACGGGTCAAGCATTATTGCATCATGATCCAGTGCACGGTTTTGTGATTGATTTTAAGTTTGACGCCAGACAGCAACAGGTTCTCCAACAGCGTTTATTGCAACGCAATGTGGCGCGTTATGACGATGCCATTTTGCCAAGCAAACAAAGGTTACCGGAACAGTTTGCCGCACTTGATGAAAAAGTAGCGGCCTTTAATCAGCAACAAGCACAATTGCAGCAACAAATTGCGCAGTGGCAACCCAATGTGCCAAACGCAGAAACACAACGCCAAGCGCTGGCACAGCAGCAACAAAACTTAACAAAAGAAGCCGACTGGCTGGAACAACAACGCCAGCAGTTATTGCGAGACCAGGACTATCTGAATGAAACCATCCGCCAGCGCAACGAACTGCTGCAGACATCGGCTACGCCCGCAGCCACTACGTCATTTGAAGTCGGCGTGATGACGATTAAACAGCAGCAACGACAGATGATTGTGTACGCTTTTGCCACCGAAACGGACTTAATTGCTACCATCGCTCATGAGTTTGGCCACGCCTTTGGGATCGGACACACGCAACAGCCTGATTCAATTATGTTTCACCAGCTCAATACCCAGCAACAACAGCTCACTGCGGCCGATTTAACCGCTTGGCAAAACCAGTGCCAGTAATGCTACGTGTCTCAATGGGCGACCTGCTTTTTATCTTGCTGCATGGCGATTAAATACAATAAACGGTCAAGATTGAGTTTTTGGTAGGGCATGATCCGTAGCGGTTTGCCGGGTCGTTCGATACAAAGTTGTTGCGGTTGAAAAAGCAGGGTGGCATTACATAGAACAAGCCGGTCGCCGTCAATTTGGAATTGATAATGGGAGATTTGCAAAAACTGGATAATGCGTGAGCGCGCTGCATTGATCATGGGTGTGACACCTCTTGTCGCTTGATATGCTTGCTGTGATTGGCTGAGCGCGGTTTCACCATCACCCGCAACGCGGCATCTTTTCCGTGAAGCCGGCACGCCCCCTCTGGCGCGGATGACGGTAAGAAGCCCGATCTGCGATTGGGCTGCCGCTGCCGGTCGCTGGTGAAATCGCAACCATTGTGACCCGACTAGTCCCGCTGAAGTTCCCAATAAGTTCCAAAGAAGCTCCAATGAAGTTCCGATGAAGATCCAAAGCAGTTCCGCTAAACCGTCGAATCAGCCGCCAACCGGCGGTCGCAGAACAAACAACAATACAACCGCTTCGTTAATTAAGCGCACTTTGTGTTACCGGCGAGTCGCTGGCTGCAGTTTTAACCAAACATCATCCAGCACTTTGGGTGCATTTGCATCGGCCCCGCCAAAACTCCAAGCGGAGGGTTCAACAGCCAGTTCACGCAGCACACCTTCCCCCGTTTTATCCCAAGTGGATAGATAAATTTCCGCCCCGGCCCAGTCGTTAACGCCCAACACTTGACCTTGATAACTGACGGTAATCAGCGCTTGATCAACGTCAACCTGTAGCTGCGGCGCCGCGCCTAGCTTGCTGCCCGTTTGTGTTTGCGTCGCACCTTTGGCGTTAAATATCGAATTGCCCCACCCAAACATAAAATGGCCCAACTGCCAGCTTTTGCCTTGTGGCATCTGCTGATGTAAGCCCGGCAACGCCGTGGCTTGTGGTAAATCAGGGCGATTGGGTAAATGCATGAAAATGGCAAAATGCACATTGTCAAAGCCGTTGGCCGGCGCCCAGAACTGGCTGATTTGCTGCATCTGAATCTGCAACTGCAAATTGCGACCACCGGCTGTTGCCGTGACAGCACGAATGTCCAGTTGTCGCTGTGAGTGTTGCTGCTGCGGTTGTTGGTACAGACCGGTTGGCCCTTTGTCGTCACCTGCAGGGTCTTGCACTGTGGCTTGCCATTCGGCAGTCGTCACTTGGCTTTGGTAGCGAAGTTCGTCACTGACGGTCGCTAACGTTGGCGCATATAATCGCAGCTGATGCTGTTGTTCGCCCAGGTCACGCACTGGTACTTCAATCTGAAAATGACCATGCGCATCACTGTTAAAGGGCGGAAATTTTTCAAAATCGCCATTTTGTACTAAGCGCAGCGTGAGATTGGGCTGCTTCACCGACCCTGCCAGCACAAAATCTTTGGTCATCGGCTGTGGCAACAACGGCTGGTCGAGCTTCAGTTGCAGCAATGGGCCTCGCGCGTGCTGCGACGTCTTGGCGCTTACCGCCGGTGCTGGCGTTTTTTGTTGCAACACCAGCACCGCTCTTGGCGGCAGTTCCAGCGTCAGGCGACCCTGATGGTCAGCTGCAACCTGCAGCAGCTTGCTGCCATGTTGCCAGATCACCTGAAAGGTCGAATTTGCAGGCGCCTTAGTTGGCAGCGCGGCCAGCAGACGCGGGCTATCGGCAGTATTCATCAGTACCAAACGTCGATCTGGGCTTTGGGTCGTGTTTGGCAAATGCGAGCCGCTGGCTACGACTGCCGGCTGCGACATTTGGTAGGCGAGGATGCCAGCCGCGTTTGCATCGGCGCCAAGCAATGCCCAATCGCCGCGACTGAGCACCGGATTATTTTTACGCAGGCTGGCCAAACTTTGGATCAGCTGATACATCATCGATTGGCGTTGAAACTGGTCTTGGGTATTGCCCCAGCCGCCTTGAAACATCGCCTGGCGGGTTTCACTGAGTAGCTGCTCATCCCCTTGATAAATAACCGGAATACCAGGAATGGTAAATAATAAGGCGTAGGCCTGAATCAACGCATCCACGCTACCGGCGGCTAAAAAACGCTTGGTATCATGATTATTGATAAAGGTCGGCAGCAACTGTGGTGCTGGAAACAGGCTGCTGTGTTGTTGTAAGCGATAGGCCAACTGCGCCGGCGGCCGGCCTTCGGCGAGCACCGCATTGATGTCAAAATAAAGCGGAAAGGCGATCACGGAATTCAGTCTTGGTTGGGCCTTTGAGCCTAAAAACTGCAGCAGTTTTTGCTCGCCATCATCACGAAATGGTGTGGACGCCTCAAACACCTCACCAAAAGCCAAAAAGTGTTTTTTCCCCAGTGCATCCGCTGTCGCTAAAATGCCGTCCGGCGCATGCAGAAAATCTTCCCAAAATTCCGGCTCGACGTATTTGGCGGTATCAATCCGAAAAGCGTCAACACCCACCTGCTCTAGCCAGTAGCGGTAACTTGCTTTGAGCGCTTGGCGTACCTGCACATTGCTGGTATTCAAATCAGCCAGACTTGCAAGTTGGTATCGAAACGTTTGCTCAGCGTCGCTTGCATCGACTATCGGTGGCGTCCAGTGGTAGATATCGGCTGCCGCGGCCTTCACATCCAACCGGTTAATCTGGGAAAATGGCCATTGGCTGGGCGCCGGTTGGGCGCTGTTTTTATCCTCGTACAACACAAAGTTTTTTGCGCTGTCGGCGGCCGCATAAGCGCCAGCATAGCCAAAAAAATTACCGGTATGATTGACCACAATATCTTGAATTAAATACATCTTTCGTTGATGCAGATCTTTTGATAACGCTTGATAGCGGGCTAAATCACCAAAATGTGGGTCGACGGCCATAAAGTCGGTCGCCCAATAGCCATGATAACCGCCATAGTGTGCTTTTTGGCTCCACCACTGATGCTGCACTGGCGGCGTCAGCCAAACGGCAGTGGCACCAAGCTGTTGGATATAATCAAGTTTACTTTGAATACCAGCCAAATCGCCGCCACTGTAATGGCTCGATTTCGCTGGGTTATATTCAGCAGCGCCTTGGTCATTGTTGCTTGGATCACCATCAGCAAAGCGGTCCGTCAGCACAAAATAAATCACCTGATCGCGCCAATCTGGTGATGGCACTTGTAACTCGCCAGGCGCGGCAGGCAAAGCTTGCACCTTGGGCGCCAGACTACCCATCAGTAACGCTAAAATCAGCCCAAGCTGGCCGAGCCGACAGCCATCCATCTGTGTTTGCATCGCAGTCTCCAACGGTTTATACCCGCCATCCTTGAAGGTGCGGGGTTGTTGCCTTCGCTCGTTCGCCTGCTCTGATCTGATCTGATCTGATCTGATCTGCAACGATTTTGGGGTTATCGCAGGCAAGCATCGATAAATTGCTGATGCGCTGGCATCCGACCGGCCGTGACCTGCATGATGGCTTTGAGGTTTTGCAATAAATCCTGTAATTGTGCTTCGGACAACGCATTCACCATCGGGTGGTAGTCTGCTGGGATCAGGCCTTGGCCGATCATCACCTGCTGCCAGGCAACCTCGCTGAACAGTTCGTCCTGCTCACGAAATACCCGTCCGGAATGGCGGAACACCTCAATTTTGCGGGCCAGTGATTCCGGAATATCCATCGCCGCACAATCGCGCCAAAATTGGGTGTCGCCCCGCTCGTTCAGTTTGTAGTGCAAAATGATAAAGTCGCGAATTTGTTCAAATTCAATTTTGGATTGACGGTTAAATTCATCCCGCTCAGCATCACTGATGCCATGGTTGGGGAAAAATTTAATCAGCCGCATGATGCCAGTCTGGATCAAGTGAATACTGGTCGACTCCAGCGGTTCGAGAAAGCCACTGGACAAACCAATACTGACCACATTGCGATGCCATTGTTTGCGCCGCCGCCCGGTGCGAAAGGAGATTTTGCGCGGCTCGGCCAAAGGGTCGCCGTCCAGATTTGCCAGTAATATCGCTGTGGCTTCTTCATCAGTGCAATACTTACTGGAATAGACAAAACCGTTGCCGGTGCGGTGTTGTAATGGAATGCGCCATTGCCAGCCTTTACCATGCGCAGTAGCGCGGGTATACGGCGTGATGGGTGAGGTAGCAGCAGATGGCACCGCCAGAGCACTGTCGGCAGGCAACCAATGTGACCAATCTTCAAAGCCGGTATTGAGGGTTTTTTCTATCAATAAACTATGTAGCCCGCTGCAGTCGATAAATAAATCACCCTGCACTTGCTGACCCGACGCCAGCACCAGTGTTGTCACCTCGCCGCTCTGTTCATCCAACAGCACTTGCGACACCTTGCCTTCAATGCGCTGTACGCCCAAACCTTCGCTAAAACGGCGTAAAAATTGTGCGTATAAACCCGCGTCAAAATGATAGGCATAGGCCAGCCCCGGCAAATTCACCCCTTCAATGCGATCGAGATGGGCAAATTTATGTTGCGACGCTGCCTGATAATTCAGCGAGAAATCCCAAAAATCATAACCCATCTTTAACTGTTGGCTACGCAGCCAAAAGTGGTGAAAAGCGCAGGATGGGAACTCTTTGCCAATACTGCCAAAGGCATGCATATAGCTGTCACCGGTTTTACGCCAGTTTTCAAACTGGATCCCGAGTTTCACCGTGCCTTTGGTTTCGCGGATAAACGCCGCTTCATCAATCCCTAAAGCCGCATTAAAGTTCAGCATCGGCGGAATGGTCGCTTCGCCAACACCGACAATGCCAATCTCATCCGATTCGACCAGTTGGATGCGGATCGATTTTCCTAATAATTTGATCAACAGCGCGGCACTGATCCAGCCGGCCGTGCCGCCACCGAGAATGACCACATTTTGATAAACTTTGTTTTGTTGCATCACCGCTCCGGTCATCATTACGTCGTTGTACTAAGTGTGCCTGCGACCCGCGATTCTGGCAAAGTGCAGTTGAGATCTGATGATAAAAAAAGCCCCAGCGAACCGGGGCTTTGTTTGATGTCAGACTTACAGCTTGTAGCTGAAACCTAACAGGTAAGTGCTGCCATAATCCTGATAATCACGGATTTTCAGCGCATGACCTTGCGTCGAGACAAACGGCTCTTTGGTTAAGTTCTGGCCTTGCAAGAAGATAGACAAACCCTCTAGCTCTTTATAACCTGCATCACCAAAGTCGAAACCGATTTGCGCGTCGACAATGGTCTCACCTTGAATGTCGACTTGTTGTGTGTCAAAGCCGATACCATAGACGTCGCCTTTAAAATCGCCACGTTTACGGGCACTGACCCGGGCTTGGAAGCCGTTACGGTCATAAAACGCCGTTGCTGAAACGATTTCTTTCGATAAACCCGGCAGTTGGTAGTCCAAACCTTTTGGATCTTTAATATCCTGATCAACCACGGTGTAACTGGCAATCAGACCAAAACCATCCAACAGATCACTAAAGGTATTCAGCGGTAAAGTGGCGGCGAATTCAGCACCTTGCAAAGTACCACCACCACCGTTGACTTTACCAGAACCGGTAGCGGTTGAATTCGGCGGCACTACACCAGTACTTGGATTCGCCACACCGACTAAATCTACTTCATAAGTGCCGTCAAAAATCCATTCGTTCAAATCTTTCCAGAAATAAGCAATTGAGAAATAACCTTCATCACTAAAGTAATTTTCGTAGGATAGATCTAAACCCAATGCTTCTTTTGGCTCTAACAGCGGGTTACCACCGTTCACACTCCAGAAGTTACCATTGTTGTCCGGTTGTTGGCTGTAGCTGGCGCCAATTGAAGCATTCATTTCATCCAAACGAGGACGAGATAAAGTTTTTGCCGCACCAAACCGTACTGACTGGTTTTCTGCAATATCAAAAATCAGGTTTAAGCTTGGTAACAGATGGTTGTAGCTATGCGACACATCCGTTGGTGATGCCACAATGAGGCCATTCACTGAACCAAAAGCCGTGCCTTGGGAGTTTTGTTCCGTTCTGATATAACGTACACCGACACTACCGGTAACCGGAATATCACCCAGTTCCGCTTCTAAATCAGCCTGCGTATAGAATGAAGTCACGTCTTCACTGACGGTCCAGGTTTTAAACGAATGGCTTTGATTGGTCAGACTTTCAGCCAACAAGTTGTAATAACCATCGTTGAGCATAGCGCCTGAATTGTAGGCAATCATATTGCCCATGCCGATAAAGTCTAGGTTGACGGTTCCCAGACGGTACTGCTCTGGCACCGCAATCGTGGCCGGGAAGTTTTTCAACGTCATGAAGTAACCTTCTGACTTTTTGTCTTTTTCCCGCGTTTTGTACGAAGCGCCGTAGCTCATTTTGGTGAAGATACCGGCATCTTCCAGCACTTGGGTGGCACTCACTTTAAAGGCATTTAGCTCATCGTCAACGCTAGGCGCATTAATAAAACCGTCTTGAGCTGAGTTTTCATAGATCGGGTCGCCAGCCACACCATATTTTGTGTTCAGCGCTGCACTGCCGCCCCAACTGCGTGGGCCACCTAATTTGATCAGGTTGTAATCAGCGTAATTCAGGCTTGGCGTAAAAATAGCACCAGCATTGCCGCCTTTTAATTCATAAGTCAGATTGTCGCCGACACCAAGCTTGTCACCACGACCGGTGCCTGAGTAGCTCTCAAACGACCAAATATCACGCGATACCGAAGAGTGGCTGGCATCAAAGTTCAGCGTCCAATAGTCGTTCAGGTTGTAATCAACGTTAAAACCAAAAGCGTTTAATTTCGCATCACGGTTTTCTAAATCGTTACGAACCACCAGATATTCATTGGTCACTTTACCGCTGGTGATAAAACCGGTGGCCGGATCGATAGCCTGTGCTGACGTGCCACGGCCATAACCCCAGGCGAATGGAATTTCGATACCACGCAGAATTTTTTCATCGGTGAAATCGACATAGAGTGCATCAAAGGTCATTTTCAGTTTGTCGTTTGGTGCAGCTTCAACCACCAATAAGGCAGAATCACGGTCTAAGGTTGAAGAACGCACAAACGGCTTGGCACCGCCTAAAATCGAATAGTCTTTACCACCGACCTGAAATTCAGGATAACCCCAAGCATTCCAACGTTTTTCTTGGTTTGGCGAGCTCATTTTCGAATAAGCAAACGCCACCCCAACGGTATCGTCGGCAAACTTGTCAATGTAAGAGAAAGTGCCACGGCCACCGCTATCTTTGCCGTCCGGGTTCAGTTTGCCAAAGCTGGTCATTTCATACTGACCATTAAACTGAATGGTGCGTTCACGGCTTAAAGGCTTCACCGTTTGCATATCAATCACACCGGCAATACCTTCCGCTTCTAGGCTGGCATTGGGCGTTTTATAAACGGTGACACCGCTCATAATTTCTGATGGGTACAGGTCAAACTCTACGCCGCGGTTGTCACCAATTGACACTTGCTCGCGACCATTAAAAGTAGTGGCGCTTTCGTTTTCACCAAAACCACGGATACTGACGCGACTGGCGCGACCATCAAGGCGTTGTGAAGTCAGGCCTGGCAGGCGGGAAATAGATTCGGCGATGCTGGAATCGGGTAATTTACCAATGTCTTCGGCAGAAATTGATTCCACCACGTTGGTGTTAAAACGTTTTGCATTAATGGAGTCGACCACGGAACGACGGAAACCTTTAATTTCAATCGTTTCGATCGCTGCGGCCGCTTTGGCTTTTTCGCGTGCTTCGGTCGGTGATAATTTTTTGCCGGCGTCTGCGGCTTCCTGCGCTGAATACGCAGGTAAAGCGGTAAGACCACCCGCAGTTAACGCAAGCGTTAACAGACTAAGTTTGAAGTTTGGCATTCCTGTTGTCCCCGATGTTGTTTTTATGTTTGACATGACTGTTGGGCAACAGCGCATATCAATTTGCTTGTGCATATGAGTTCCATGCTATTGATAAACTCAAACGGCTCCGGCAACAACATGAATACGTATTCAAAATGTCTAATGTGCGCGATTAGGGTGCGAATTAGCGCAAACCTGCCCAATTTAGGGGCAAGTTGCCACAACAACGACACTGCTAGTGCCGTCGGCACAGCCCGCGGCGTCGATGCTCAGCCGAATAAGTGGTTAATGCATTACATGATCGTCATAGCGAAAGTGCCCCAAAATGAGGCAGCCGCAGGGCAAAGTAGGTTGCTGCTGTGGGTCTGAAAACGCGGCAGTCGCATTCACGACTGCCGCCCAAGGCTCAGCTCAAAACTAAAGTATCAGAACTAAAGTGTCAGAACTAAAGTATCAAAATTAAGGTGTCAAAACTAAGGTGTCAAAACCAACATGTCAGAACACACGTTGCCATTTAAAAAACAACTCCGTTTGCCAATCGTTGGTATTGTCGGCGTGGTAGCTGGTTTGGCTAAACTCCAACCCCCATTTCACTTCATCGGCTTGCTCGCGCCATTGTTGCTCTGTACGCCAAGCTAACACGGTACGGGCGGGTAACTGAGTTTGGGTCCAGTTTGATGGCAAGTCCACACGGCCACCGTCTAGGTTCAGCCGTAACCAGGACAATTTATTGTGCCAACTGGTGTTCGCGTCGAGGTGGGTCAAGACGCCAATATTGAACGCTAGGCTGTCATTGTCATACGGGCTTCCCATACTACGACCATAACGACGGTAGCCGTCTTGATGAATGCTATGCTCATAAAAACAGTTGCCTTTACGATCATCGCTACAATTGATGGTGGTATCCACCGCATCCAGATAAACCCGACTATTGAGCTCATGCAGATAGAGTTCAGCACCAAACTGATAAGCAACTTTGTATAACCGCAGTTTGGCGCTGTTAAAATCATCGGCTGTCTGGCTGGTGTACAGTGCATATGGCCGACCCGCGACAGTGCCAGACCAGCGCACATCAAAACCAGCCACCATGTTCTCAAAACCTTCCAAGGTGCCGCCCCGGAACAAGCTATTAAACCAGTCATTGATGCCATTGCCATAACCATCACCACCGTACTGCATTACCCAGTTCACGCCAAATTCGAGCTGCGGCAACGGTCGACTGCCAAAACGGGCTTGCCATAATTTGGCTGAAGGGACCGCGGCGCGTTCGCTTAGCTGGCCAAAACTGGTGGTAAAAGTCCAAGGCGGTAACCAGTCATCACTCTCAGCGCTACTGGAATGACGGCTCAAGGTAATACCAGGTACTGGCCTAGCGTTGGTAGCGACGATGGTGCTGCTGTCCCAGCTCGGGCCCCAATATTTGTCCATCGCACCGACACTGACAATCCAGTTCCAGGCGGTAAATGCCAGATAACTGCCGTCGAGTCGGCTGTCGTTTTGATCGTACGGATCTTTGATTTTGCTCGCTTTGAGCTGACCACTGAATTGTTCGGTTTGATAGTTCAGCTGCACCGCCGCTTGCGCTTGGTCGCGCAGGGTATCGCCATAACGGATCACCGCCGGCTCCGCGGTTTCCCCTTCTAAGATCACCCGGCCTTGCAGCGCACGGTGATCACGCTGGTAAGCGGCTACCACCCGCTGTAACGCTTGAGCAAGATGCGGCGCGAGCTGCTGCTTGTTCACTTGGCGAATGTCATGGATCACCCCTTGCCACATCAGCGGAAATGTCGTTACCGGCTGTTGGATAACTCCAGAATCAGCTAACAACTGAATATCGGAGCGCAACATCAAATCATCGGTCCCAATCCACCAAGCCGCTTGCGCGCTCGTTGCTGCGAACAGCGTTCCAACGACCACTGTCGCTGGCAACCAACGAAAAAGAGAATTCAAAATGTGATCCTTAATCCATGCAGAATGTGAAGAAATTGCGCCGATTATACGGGCATAACGTGGCAGCGCCAATGTTGTTTGCCATGGCCTTACCGCTTCAAGTGTGCCAAGTAAAAACGGAGCACTGGGCTCCGTTTTGTTCGCACTGACCGTTTTAAATGGTCGTTGCCACAACAGCAACGACGCCGGTACCCAGCACACTTACCAGATTTTGACCCGCACCTCGTCCGGACGATGCATACCATCGCCTGGCTTGACGTCATACGCCTGATAAAACTCTGGCATATTCGATAACACACCCTGCACCCGGTACATACCCGGTGAATGTGGCCCGGTAATTACTTGCTGGCGCAGCGCTTCGTCACGGAATTTCACTCGCCACACTTGTGCCCAACCGACAAAAAACCGTTTGTCGCCGGTAAAACCATCAATCACCGGCGCGGCTTTGCCTTGCAACGAGCTTTGATAAGCGCGATAAGCAACCGTTAAGCCACCCAAATCGGCAATGTTTTCACCCAGACCTAAAGCACCTTGCAGTTTTAAATCATCAATTGGATTAAAAGCGCTGTATTGCTCAACCATCAACTGTGCCCGTTGCTGGAATTGCTCACCGTCAGCAGGCGACCACCAATCCCGTAAATTGCCATCGCCATCCGAGCGGCGACCTTGATCGTCAAAACCATGGGTAATTTCATGGCCAATAACCCCACCAATGGCACCATAATTGACGGCATCATCGGCATCGACATTAAAAAATGGCGGTTGCAAAATAGCCGCAGGGAACACAATTTCATTCATCGTTGAACTGTAATAAGCGTTGACCGTTTGTGGTGTCATCCCCCACTCGGTGCGATCGACTGGCTTGCCAAGTTTATCGACCATCCGCTGATAGTCGCACTGGTTGCTGCGCTGCATATTGCCAATCAGATCGTCATTGCTAATGGTTAAGCACTCGTAGTTGCGCCAGACATCTGGGTAACCAATTTTGGCATTAAATTTTTTCAGTTTTTCTTGCGCTGCAACTTTTGTTTCGGCGCTCATCCATTCCAACTCGTTGATCGCTTGCTCAAACGCCTGCCGCATATTTTTGATCAGCTGATCCATCCGCTCTTTGGCTTGTGGCTTGAAGTACTTTTCCACATACATTTTGCCAACCATAAAACCCAAGGCTGAATTGATGGCTTCAACGGCACGATCTTCACGTGGCTTTTGTTCTTGCAAGCCACTTAACACCCGTCCATAAAAATCGAAGCTGGCTTGATCAAAACCACTGCTTAACAGGCCGGCATGGCTACGCAACAGATGAAACTTCAAGTAGGTCTGCCACTGCGCCAACGACACTTGCTGCGAGATGGCGGCAAAAGCGCTGAAATAAGTCGGTTGACGCACCACAATGTCCGACACCGCGCCCATATTGGCGGCGCTGGTAAATGCCTGCCAGTCAAAGCCCGGCGCCATCGCCGCCAATTCGGTGAGCGTCATTTTATTGTATGTCGCATTGCGATCGCGGTTTTGTACCCGACTCCACTGCGCTTCGGCCAGTTTAGATTCGACTTCAAATACCGTCGCAGCTGCCGCTGTGCCATTTTCCCAGCCCGCCAACTCCCAGAATTTTGCAATCATCCACTGATATTGTTTTTTGATTTGCTCAGATTTTTCATCAGTTTTCAGATAATAATCACGATCCGGCAAACCCAAACCAGACTGGCTTGCGCCAACGATATATTGCTCGGAATTTTTCTGATCTTGACTGACAAACAATGACACCGGCGTGCCATAACGCTGCGCCTGTAACGCCCCCCAAAAACTGGCTAAATCGGTGGCAGACTTCAGCGCATCAATGGCAGCTAGGTTTTGTTTCAGTGGTATTAACCCCAAACTATCAATGTTGGCGGTGTCTAGGTAGGCGCGATATAAATCGCCAATTTTTTGCACATCACTGCCCGCTGCCGCCGGTTGCGCTGCCGCTTCTTGAATCAACGTCAGCACGTGTTTGTCCGCTTCTTCACGCAATTCATTAAAGCTACCCCAGCTTGCTTTATCGGATGGGATTTCAGTTTTTGCCAGCCAATTGCCATTCACATAACGGAAAAAGTCTTGTTGCGGTTTGACTTGGGTGTCGAGATTCGCCAGCTCAATGCCCGATTTAGCGGCGGTGACCGCAGCCACAGCCGGTGCCTCAGCGGTTGGTTGTGCGGCACGTTCACAAGCGGTCAGGCCAAGAGCTGCGGCGATGCTAAAAGCGATAATGGTTTTTTTATTCATGATTTTATCCTGATGTAGCGACAAAAGAAGATTTGCTGCCGAGTGTAGTGAAACAGCACTGAATGTCCAGCCTCCAAATGGCAGCAACGGGTCTTCTGCGATAAAACGATGATTTGACGGGCTTATTGCCGGGAGATTTGCCGGGGAAATTCGCGTTATAAAACGAAGCGTCAAGGCAGATTGACCGCAGTGACGCCTGATATTTGCCACAAACTGCAGCGCCACTAAACTTGATAGACAGCTGCTTGCGCTTGTAATTTAGCCGCCAGTGCTGCCAACGAGCTACTGGCTTGTGCACTGTGTTGTGCACTGCGCGTCACTTCACCAATGCTCATACTAAACTCGCTGATATTTTTATTAATGTCTTCGGCCACAATCGTTTGCTGTTCCGTCGCCGCCGAAATCTGCACATTCATGTCGACGATATTGCCCACTGAACTGCGGATGTCACCAAATACGCCACCCGCTTGCTGCGCATTGTGGACGCTGTTGTCCGCATGCGCTTGTGACTGCGCCATGGCAGTGACCGCTTCTTTGGCTGACGACTGCAAATTTTCAATCATCATCCGGATAGATTCCGTTGCCTTTTGTGTATTGGTGGCAAGGGTGCGGACTTCGTCAGCCACCACCGCAAAACCGCGGCCTGCTTCGCCGGCTCGTGCCGCTTCAATGGCCGCGTTTAACGCCAGTAAGTTGGTTTGCGCTGCAATCGACTGGATCACTGCCAGCACCTGACTAATTTTTTCCGACTCACCATTAAGCTGCTCAATCACCTGACTGGCGCCTTTAATGGCCGCGGACAATTGCTCGATCGCCTGAATATTCAACGACACTTTATCGTATCCACTTTGGGTTTTCTCATCGGCCTGATTTGCCCGCTCTGAGGTGGCTAAAGCACTGGACGCCACTTCTTGAATGGCTGCCGACATCTGATTAATGGCGGTGGCGATCAGATTGGCTTGCTGCTCTTGTGCAAATGCCGTGGTGCTGACTTGCTGGCTGATGCTACTCATTTCTTCTGACGCTTTGGCCAGCATGCTCACCGCCGAACCTAACTCGATAAAAAACTGCTGTACCCGGCTGATGGTTTGATTAAACGCCACCGCGGTTTCAGCAATTTCATCCTGCCCCACCACCTGCACCCGCAAGCGTAAATCTGATTTTTGACCCACGTCGGTGATGATATGGCGCAAATTTGCTAAGGGTTGTTGGATTGAACGGTAAACCAAGACCGCCAGAATCGTCAGCGCAATCACTACCGAACTGACGAGTACCATAAACATCTGCATGGTACTGGCAAAAGTGTCATGCGCTTGGTCATTAAATATCTGTGCTTCATCAAGTTGTAGCTGAATAAGTTTATCTAAATCCACACTTAACGGATCAGCTAGCGCATAGAGCTGTTGGTTAAAGCTCGCATTTTCACCCGTTAAAATAGAACCATCCGCAATCATCAGCCGGTATTGATCAATTTGCTGTTGCCACTGACGCATACTATTTTCGGCTTTGTCGGCCAAAACACGCTCACTATCGGTCAGCTTAGTCGCACGATAAGCCTGCCACGAGGCTGCGGCAGTCGTAGTGGCTTGCTGCAATAGCGCCGAGACTTCGGTGACCGATAATAGTCCAGCCCGATGTTTGTGTAGGGTATCGACCACTGTCACGGCATAAGCGTCTGACACTGTTTTTATTTGTTGCAAAGGTTTTACTCGGTCTTGATACAAACTGTCGACGCCACTGGCCAACTGCCGCATATCTAAGATGGAGACGACGCTCAAGCACACCAAAACCAACAACGGTAGCGCTGCCAGCACAATCAACCGGCTTCGGACTTTGAATTGATTCAACATTTGATATACCTCAAAAATACCATTATCTAACAAAAACTTAGGCCATGACTTGTCGTACCATTTCAGCTTAGTTCAGCTTCGAGGTTTTGTCGTATTTGCGCTGAAACCTTGCATCTGCTGCAGCTTGATTGCCTTTTGCCAGTAAATTCTGGATGATAGCGGCATAAAAATTACCTACCCTGAGGAAGAACGATGTCTGCCACCTTGCTTGCTTCGATTGCCGGTTTACCGGAGTTTTTAAGTTTCTTTTTTTTAGCGATCTTGTTGTTGTTGTTATTTGCCCGCATTTATAGCTGGTTAACACCACACGATGAAGTGACGCTGATCCAAGCGAATAACCCAGCTGCCGCAATCGCGTTTGGCGGCGCACTGATTGGATTTGCGTTGCCTTTAGCCAGCGCCATTACCCATTCTATTTCGCTGGCTGATTGTGCTATTTGGGGCGCTATCGCTTTAGTGATCCAAAGCCTGACATTTGTGGCGGTACGTTTGACCCTTCGCCGCCTGCCAGAGCGTATTACTCAGGGCGAAATCGCGGCCGGCATTTTTTCTGCCTGTTGCTCGGTGACCGTGGGCCTGATTAACTCGGCCAGCATGACGTTTTAAGGAGTTTTTATGTCCAAATCACTCAAACGCAGTAAAAAGGCCGCATTATTTTTGATGGTACCAACGGCAACCTTGTTGTTAGCCGGTTGTGGCCGCGAAGAAGCCGTCGAAACCGCCGTCTACCAAAATGCCGAAGAGTGCGCGGCGTTTTACAATCCACCGGCGGAATGTAACGCCGAGTTTGCCAAAGCGCAGGAGCTACACGCTCAGGTGGCGCCGAAATACCAAAGTAAAACTGAATGTGAAACTGATTTTGGGGCAGGCAATTGTGAAATGCCGGCCACAGCAGCGGTCAGTACCGATCCAAATGCGCCGGTGCAACAGCAACAACAAGCCAGCTCTGGTTTTTTTATGCCGATGATGATGGGCTTTTTAGCAGGCCAAATGCTCAATCGGGGTGGCGCGGGTCAAGCGGGGTCGCAAAAATCAGTGCCGACTCAGCCTTTGTACAAATCGCGTGATGATCAAGGCACCTACCGCACCGCCAGCAATCAGCCCGTCGCTCGTCAATCTGGGGTCACGTCAGTGATGCCGTCACAAATGCAGCCAAAGGCCGGTACTGTCGTCAAACGAGGTGGTTTTGGAGCGCAAGCGCAACATCGTCAGTCGATGAGCAGCGGCGGTTAACGGCTGATGAAAAAAGTTGCGATAGAACAACGACCTGGCTGGCGCGAATATGCCGATAGTGTGGGCTTTGATTTCCACACTTTTGACGGCGAGCCCTATTGGGATGAAACCGGTTATTACCAGTTTACCCTGGCACAAATTGAAGACGATTTAGAAGCGCCGACTGAAGAGTTGCATCAGATGGCCATGTCGTTGATCCCGGAGATTTTGGCTGACGAGCAAAAGTTAATTGCGCTCGATGTTCCGAACACCTATTGGGACTGGCTGGCTGAATCTTGGCGCACCTCACAACCCCACTTATACGGCCGGCTTGATTTGGCCTACAACGGCACCGGCCCAGCCAAGTTGCTCGAGCTTAACTACGATACGCCCACCTCACTCTTTGAAACCGGTTTTTTTCAATGGGTATGGTTGGAAGATCAGCAGATGCGTGGCCGGTTGCCGCAAGGTGCCGATCAGTTCAATTCGCTGCAAGATAAACTGGAACAGGCGTTTGCTGGCATGCCACTGCGCCAACCCTGTTATTTCGCCAGTGTCGATGGCAATATCGAAGACAAAGGCACCATCAATTATTTGATGGATATTGCCAGTCAAGCCGGTATCGACACGCGCTATCTGGCGCTGGAACAACTGGGCGAAATTGATGGCCAGCTGGTGGATAGCCAAAACTATCCCATTCAAGCGCTGTTTAAGCTGTATCCGTGGGAATTTATGCTAAGGGAAGAGTTTGGTCGTCATTTATTGACCTCGAACACTCAATGGCTGGAACCTGCTTGGAAAATGTTGTTATCGAACAAAGGCATCCTGCCGCTGTTATGGCAAAAATTCCAAAATCACCCGAACTTGCTGCCAGCGTTTTTTGAAACAGCAGATAGCCCGTCACTGGCACAGGGTTGGGTGCGAAAACCACTCTATTCAAGGGAAGGCGCGAATATTGAACTGGTAGATCATCAGGGCCAACGACTGGTCGTTGACGGTCCTTATACCGATGCCCCATTTATTCGCCAGGCTTTTACACCGCTGCCTAAGTTTGACCACAGCTTTACCCTGATTGGCTCTTGGCTGGTGGGCGATGCAGCTGCCGGTATTGGCATCCGCGAAGATGCCACCTTAATTACCAAGGATAGTTCACGGTTTTTGCCCCATATCATCCTGGATTAAAGTGTTGTACCGCCGTTTTTCGGCGCTGCTTATCAGCCTGAAGGTCAATAAGCAGCGCTAAGCGGCCACAAACGGCGGCAACAGTATTTGATAACCAGCCGCGAGTTAAGGTTTACGACCGCCAAACAGCAGCAACAAACCGCCGATAGCCACGGCACCAACTCCTGCCCACATCGGTACGTTGATCGTTTCTTTTTCTTCCACCGATAGTTCAATACTGCCCAGTTTGACCGCCGTGGTATCTTTGGTATAACTAAAACCACCATAAGCCAGAGCGATGGTGCCGCCCACAAGTAACAAAATGGCAACTAATTTCAGCAAATTCATCCGTAATCCCTTATTTAGATATGCATCCCACGATCAATACGTCGGCGACGTCAACGGTGGTGAGCAACTTGAGTGAAGCATAGTTGAACCAACTAAGCTACCGCAGTCAGCGGCGGCAGCAAGCTAAAACGGCCTAACCTGCACCAAAATAAGCATATTAATGCAATAAAATAGGATAAAAAAGCAATAAATGCCAACCTAAGAACCTCGAAAATGTGAGCTAAAACACATGAAAAAACCACGATAACCCCAAGGAAAACCCAAAAACTTTCGTTGGATATTTATCCACTTTTCATTTAAAGTGCCCACTTTAACCTGTCCTGCAGCAAATTCTATTTTCTGACCACTGCGTCAGCATTGTTGCAGTGATTTTCCACTACACTGTGTTCATCATGAGGCGATAGCATCGCCTTGCCACTTGAACAACAAGCCAGAAGGAACCAAACAGAGCGTGCGTACTACTGAAATAGTTGATGGATTTCGCCAATCGGCCCCTTATGTCAATGCACACCGCGGCAAAACTTTTGTGGTTATGCTCGGCGGTGAAGCGGTGACCCAGCCAGGTTTTCGCAGCATTATCAATGACATTGCTCTGTTAAATAGTCTTGGTATAAAAATTGTGCTGGTCTATGGCGCACGCCCGCAAATTAATATGGCGTTAGAGCACAACGGCCTCGCCGCGCAATATCACAACCGGATCCGCGTCACTGACGACGATTCTTTTCGGATCATCAAACAAGTTGCCGGCGCTCTGCAGCTCGATATTACCGCTCGATTGTCGATGAGTTTATCGAACACGCCCATGCACAATGCGCAAATTAACGTCGTCAGCGGCAACTTTGTTATTGCGCAGCCGATTGGTGTCGACGAAGGGATTGATTATCACCACAGCGGCCGCGTGCGTCGCATCGACGTTGCTGGTATTCGCCGCCAGTTGGATCAAAATTGTATTGTGCTGATGGGGCCGGTCGCGGCTTCCGTGACTGGTGAAAGTTTTAACCTGACCGCCGAAGAAATTGCGACCCAAGTTGCCACTAAACTGCGTGCCGACAAAATGATTGGCTTTACCGACATTGGCGGCATTGTCGATGAAGTTGGCGACATCATCGCCGAACTGATGCCAAATGATGCCGAAAAAATCATGCTGGAAATTGAGCAGCAACCCGGCGCCTGCACCGCCACACTGGCGTTTTTACATGCCGCCATTACGGCCTGCCGCGCTGGTATTCCGCGCTGTCATTTGGTCAGCAATAGCATTAACGGTGCCCTGCTGCAGGAATTGTTCTCACGCGATGGTATTGGTACCCAAATTGTAACTGAAGCAGCCGAACGCTTGCGTCTGGCCACGATCAACGATATTGGGGGTATTCTCGACTTGATCCGACCGCTAGAGCAACAAGGTTTGCTGGTGCGCCGATCCCGCGAGCAGCTGGAAATGGAAATTGACCAGTTTGTGCTGATTGAACGTGATGGACTGGTGATTGGTTGCGCCGCGCTCTATCCATTTCCGGAAGAAAACGTTGGCGAATTTGCCTGTCTGGCGGTACACCCAAATTATCGCGATGCCGACCGTGGCACCTTGTTGCTAAAAAACGTGATTCAGCTGGCGCGGCAACGTAAATACAATACGTTATTTGCTTTAACCACCCGCAGTATTCATTGGTTCCTTGAGCATGGTTTTGAGCTGAAAAACGTGGAAGATTTACCTGAGAAAAAACAGCAACTTTACAACTATCAGCGCCGCTCAAAAATTCTGGCACTGGATTTAACCTAACAGCAGCAGCCCAGGATCAGCGCAGGTCATCATCACAAGTACCAAGCACAATGGTGACGACCTGCGACAAATAACGTGCTGCGCGTCCATCTTGCAGTATGCTGCAATAATCCAACACATAGACGACAGCAAGCACCGCAAGTTGGCAAGACATCAGCGCACGTTACCAGCACATGCACATCAAATGTCGCCACAGATTCAAAGGTACTGCACCACTAATTTCATGCCTTATCCAGTTCCACGAAAAACGGCAACGCGCGAATAGCCGTCGTCCAGATCAGGAACTCACGAAAAAAATGAATCAGCGCTTTGCCCTTAAAAGCTGTCGTTCGTTTTTTGGATGAATTTCGCATTTTGCGAATTACATCGAATTGTTGGTGCTTCAAAAAAATGATAGCTCTAATTCTCCTTGGCTTTTAACACCAAGCATAT
>JBBKWN010000054.1:0-3883 GCA_037968955.1 Rheinheimera sp.
ACATTGCAAGGCGCGGTCAGTGGCAACAAGCGGAAATTTTTGTTCCAGCAGGCGTTGATAAAAAAGGGGGCAGGGTGTGTGAGTTGGTGTTGGTCGCAGGTTTTAGCACCAGTTCTTAACACGAGTTGCTAAAAGCTGCATGGCCGAGCCAATAAAAAGGAGTTTTAGCTGGGCATTTAGCCCTGACGAAAAAAGCCAGGGCCGGGGAAAGAGGTTGGAAGATTAGTCTTTGTGGGTGGGGACTAAGCGATCTTCAATCAGTTGTAGGGCTTCGGTTTCGATTTGCCGGGAGTGTTCGCGAGCGGCTTGGCTATCACCCGCCGCAATTGCCGCATAAATTTTTTGATGATCTTGGTAACTTGCGCTGTCGACGCCTTTAAAATAGTTGGTAAAACGGATACTGACGCGCAGTGCCGTTTCAATAAAATTGCGCAGCTGCATAAAAAACGGATTTTTACTGGCTGACAAAATCGCGACGTGGAAGTCGATATCGGCCTGCAATGGATCGGCTAGCCCGGATTCAGCCTGCAGCATTTGTTCTAACGCCGTCGCTATCACCTGCAGATCCGCTTTGGAGGCGTTGCGCGCAGCTAGCGCGGCGGCTTCAGGTTCGATCGCCATCCTCAGCTGTAAAAAGTCCCGTAAAGTTTCCAGGCTTGGCGTACTGCTGAGGATCCAGCTCAGCATGTCCGGGTCAAATAAATTCCAGTGTTCCCGTCGTTGCACAATGATGCCTTTTCGCGGCCTTGAGATCAGCAACCCTTTGGCAGCTAACATTTTTACCGCCTCGCGGGTGGCAGTGCGGCTGATTTGGTATTGCTCACATAATTCAGCTTCCGACGGAAAACCCTGATCGATCATATAACGTTCACTGACAATAGCTTTGCCTAGCTCTTGCACTAATTGGTGGGTCAGATTATTTGGAGATGAGCTGCGTAACATGAAAGCTGCCTGTATTTAAATATGATGAATATGATAATAGAGATAGGCTGGATAAGCCAGTATCAGCACGGGTTACTCTCTGGCAACTCAAACAACGGTTCGGGCAGAGCGGTAGCAACGACCTGATAGATAAATAAATCACCGGCATACGGTTGTTGCTGTTTTTCAAGGTCTGACAAGCCGTCCCAGGCGCTGGTCACGAATAACAACGTCTGTTGTCTGCCACCAAGCGCCACGCAGCTGCTTTGGGTTACATCCAGTTGAATATGACCTGCGATACTGCCATCGGCTAAATAACAATAAACCCTGCCACTGCCCCAATGCGCACTCCACAGGTGCCCGTTGGCATCGATGGTGGCACCATCGGGGTAACTATTTTCCGGCGTTTCATGCCACAGTTCGCCGCCGGTAACCATGCCGCTGTTGGCAGCAAAGGCGTAACGTTTGATGGTCCGGCGTGGGGAGTCCGCATGATACAACCAGTGGGAGTCGGGGCTGAAACATAGACCATTGGCAATTTGTAAACCTGAAAATATCCGCTGCAAGCCTGTGGCTGCGCTGTAACAATACAAACTGCCGCTGCTGTGAGGCGGATTGGCCGCCGGGTCTTCAACCATACTGCCCACCCAGAACCGACCTTGCCGATCCAGACGCCCATCATTGAGCCGGTTGCCTGGCAAATGTTGCTCAGTTTCGGCCAGCACTTGCCAGTTACCGCTTTCGGGTTGGTACAGCGCAACACCTTTGTAAAAAGCCACAATTAATTGCGCGGGATTGCTGGTCAGGCCGATAGCGGTGATCGCGCTGGGGGCTTGCCATTGTCGCAAGGTTTCGCTGGCCAACAGATAACAAAACAAGGTTGCCTGTTTGATATCAGTCCACCAGATTGCATCGAGGCGTTGGTCATATAACACCGCCTCGCCGAGTTGGTTTTGTACCGGCAATCTCTTCAGTAATTTTGCTTCCAACATCAACTTACCACCAACTGATATATAACGCGCACAGGATGGCGACGATTGCCAGCGCCGCAATATTGTAGCTTGTGCTGGTGCTGTAATTGATCTTGGTGTGCTCTTGTGGCCGAAGCGCCGACTGATCCAATTTAGACACGATAATCGCAAGGAGTAAGCAGGCAATAAATACTAGACCGACCCGGTCAATAAAGGGTAAGGCCGGCCATAGCAGTTTCAGTGCTAACGAAAAAATAGCTGAGCCAGCTGCTGCCGCCAATGCACCTTTTGCTGTCGCACCGGACCAAAACATCCCAAGCAGAAACAGCACCACAATCCCCGGCGTGAAAAAGCCGGTAAATTCCTGAATATATTGGAAGGCTTGGTCCAATTGCCCCAACAAGGGTTTGGCAAAAATGACCGCCAGTAGCATGGCGGTAAAACTGACCCAGCGGCCGGTTTGCAGATAATGTTTTTCGCTTTTTCCGGTGCGGTATTTGGAATAGATATCCATGGTAAAAATGGTCGCGATGCTGTTAGACATCGAACCGAGCGACGACACAATCGCTGCAATTAATGCCGCAAACACAAAACCGCGGATCCCTTCAGGCAATAAATTCATCAGCGTTGGATAGGCTTTGTCGGCAGGCTCTAACCCCGGGTAGATCACAAAAGCAACAATCCCCGGCAACACCACAATGATCGGCATCAATAATTTTAAGAAGGCGGCAAAAACGATACCTTTTTGCGCTTCGCGTAAGCTTTTCGCGGCCAGCGCCCGTTGAATGATGTATTGATTAAAACCCCAGTACGACAGATTCATAATCCACATTCCGCCAATCAGTACCGAAAGGCCAGGCAAGCTCATGTAATGTGGATTGTCGGGCGACAAAATCATATCGAATTTTTCTGGCGCCTTGCTCAATAAGGTATTAAAGCCGCCCAGCACAGTGCCATCAGCCGAGGCCATTCCTAACGTGATATAAGTCAGCATCAGGCCGCCGGCGACCAACACCACAACTTGAATAATATCGGTATAAGCCACCGCTTTTAATCCACCGTATAACGAATAGGTCAGCGATAACCCGGCCAAAAACAGCAAGCCGTAGTTCATATCGATGCCGGTGGTGGTGTAAATAGCCAAAGCGCCCAACCACAACACCGACGTTAAGTTGACAAAGACGTAGACGCCGAGCCAAAAAATGGCCAGCAACAACCGGACTTCCGGTCCAAACCGCTGCTCCAGATACTGCGGCATGGTAAAAATACGTTTTTCCAGTAATACCGGCAGAATGTATTTGCCAATAATGATCAAGGTAATTGCCGCCATCCATTCATAGGAAGCAATGGCCAATCCAATGGCATAACCAGAGCCGGACATGCCGATAATTTGCTCAGCGGAAATATTGGCGGCGATCAAAGACGAACCGACAGCCCACCAGGGTAAACTGTTGCCCGCCATAAAATAATCGAGGGTATTTTTCTGATGCCCCGGCTTTTCGCGCGATACCCACAGCGCAATACCAATCAGCACGACGATGTAAGCGAGAAACAGACTGAGATCGATGAATGAAAGTGCATGCATAAAAATGTTGTTCAAATAATGAGTTGGTATTTTAAAATACTATTTATAATACAGAACGACAAGCAGAATTTCAGTCTCTCAGATCTTGTCGTTAATCAGTTGAAATATATAAAAAATATTGGAAATGCGGGTAGGCGACGAGAGAGTGAGACCCCAGGAGCATAGCGGAACTATGTGACTGGGGCGAACGATCGAAGGCAACAACCCCACTTCTGCAAGGATGACGGGTATAAATCATATCTGCGGTGATAATCGATAAAAAAGCGTGGAAGACGCAAAAAGGATCACTTTTAACGGATAGTGCTTGCAACTTAAATATATATTTGTATTATAAATATCACTAATTGATATTATGGTTGAAGCTATGAAGTTCTCTTTGTTTATTGTGGTGCTGCTGATCAGCTGC
>JBBKWN010000055.1:0-65016 GCA_037968955.1 Rheinheimera sp.
GGTAATAGGGTGTCGGGCTGCATAGGGATGCTCTTGTACCGTCGTTAACAGAACCAAAACTGGTAAGAGCAGTTAATGTAAAGCGACAAGGCAGACCTGTAAAGCTTTTCACTATCACCACAAATGCTGATTACCGGCTTGGTGTAAACTATCTGCGGTAATAGAGACAGCCACGGCACTTTTGATTACAATGCCGCTTTTGCCGACACACAGCGAACTGACATTGACTGACTTGCTCCACAGCACCTTAAAACAATACTTCGGCTACAGTGAGTTTCGATCTGGTCAGACTGAAGTGATTGCGGCGGCGCTGCATGGCCAAGATAGCTTTGTGCTGATGCCAACGGGCGGTGGCAAGTCGCTGTGTTATCAACTGCCGGCGTTATTATTGCCTGCGGTCACGGTGGTGGTTTCGCCCTTGATGTCGTTGATGAAAGATCAAGTCGACAGCCTGCAAGCGATGGGGATTGCCGCCGATTTTATCAACAGCAGCTTAAACCGAGACCAAGTGCTGGATGTGTATCGTAAGTTACGAGCGCAGCAGCTTAAACTGTTGTACGTCGCGCCAGAGCGTTTGCTACAGCCGCAATTTCTGGAACGACTGTCTGAAGTTGGCGTGAGCTTATTTGCCATTGATGAAGCTCACTGCGTGTCACAGTGGGGCCACGATTTTCGCCCAGACTACATCGCTCTGGCGCAGTTAAAGCAACATTTTCCACAAGTGCCACTGATGGCACTCACCGCCACCGCCGATCCAGCCACCCAACAAGATATTCGCCAGCAACTGCGTTTAGTGCAACCTTACACCAGCATCAGCAGTTTTGACCGACCGAATATCCGTTACACAGTGCAGGAAAAGTTTCGGCCATTTGAGCAATTGGTTGCGTTGCTAAAACAACAAGAAAATCAAAGTGGTATTGTTTATTGCTCGTCACGTAAAAAGGTGGATGAGCTGTATCTGCAGCTGAAAAATAAAGGCTTTGCCGTTGGCGCTTATCATGCTGGTTTAACCAATGAAGATCGCGCCCGCGTGCAAGACGAATTTAAACGCGATCACTTGCAACTTATTGTCGCGACCGTGGCTTTTGGCATGGGCGTCAATAAACCCAATATTCGCTTTGTGGTGCATTACGACTTACCCCGCACCATTGAAGCGTATTATCAAGAAACGGGCCGCGCGGGCCGCGATGGAGTGCCGGCCGAAGCGGTGATGTTGGTCGATCCAGCCGACATCGCGAGGATGCGCAGCTGGATCCAAGCCGAAGAAAATCAAGCGCGGGCCGAAGTGACCATGCAGCGTTTTAATGCGATGGCGGCGTTCGCTGAATCGCAAACCTGTCGGCGGTTGGTACTGTTAAACTATTTTGGCGAAGCCAGCCAAAAACCATGTGGCAACTGCGATATTTGCCTTGACCCACCTAAAGGCTTTGATGGCACTGAGCTGGCACAAAAAGCCTTGTCCTGTGTCTACCGGGTTGGCCAAAGTTTTGGCATGCACCATGTGATTGATGTACTGCGCGGCAGTCAAAATCAACGCATTTTGGAGCTCGGCCAAGATAAATTATCCACCTACGGCATTGGTAAAGAGATAGGCCACGACTATTGGTTGTCGATTCTACGCCAGCTGATCCATTACGGCATGTTGCAACAAGACATTACCCAACATTCAGTGCTAAAACTGCTCCCTGCCGCCAGACCCGTGCTGCGCGGTGAGCTTATGCTGCAGCTGGCGGTGCCGAGGTTAGTTCCCGCAAAAACCGGCAAAGCAGCTAAAGAGCCAAAAATAGCGCAAAAACAAGACTACGACCGCGTGCTGTTTAGTAAATTACGCGCACTGCGTAAACAAATCGCCGAACGGGATGACGTGGCGCCTTTTGTGGTGTTTAGCGACGCCACATTAATTGCCATGTCCCAGGACATGCCGCAAAACCAAAACGAATTTTTGGCAATCAGTGGTGTTGGACAAACCAAACTCAACCGCTACGGCGATGACTTTCTACAGCTGATAGCGGCTTATCTCGATAGTTAACGGCAAAAGTCTGATGTTGTTGTATTGGCAGTCCAGCGCCATGGCAATATATATCCGAATAACCAGCAACAGTCGCCACTGATGCAGATTGACGCTTGAGCTATGTCTCAAAAACAGTGACAATAGCGCTTTGTGGCGTGCAACACCCGTGCAAATCAGATTTTTTTCAGTCAGAGAGCTATGTCAGGGTCCTATGTCAGAATATTTTCAGTTTCGAGTCGAGCTGTTAGACGGCCCGCCCATGCAGTTGCTTTTATATCCAAGCCAGCCCCCCGACTCAGCCTCGTTATTTACACTGTTGACGGCTTGGCTAAAACAGACGGTTCAATTTAGTCAAATCCAAGCGGAGCAAGGCGCCGACTGGATCAAGATCCGGTTTTATTTCCAAGCGCAGCCTTTTTATCTAAATTTTGTGCACTACGGCGACTGTTACTGGATTGATGCTGACAGTCACGCCAGCCTTGTGTTACTGTCGCCATTGGCAGAGTTCATCGCAAGCATTGAATGTAATCATGGACTTAGCCGGATTTAGCCTGCAAAAATGGCTCCGGGCTATGACAGATATTTGAAACGAGTGAGGTAAGGTTTGTTCACAAGGTGGTGGCATATGTGGCTATTTTACGGCTTGTTTTGCTGCCTATTCGGCTGCTCGTTATCGGTACAGGCCTTTGCAACAGACATTATCCAGTTTGATGAACATATCAAGCAACAGCAGCTGTATCCAAAATTACATTATCAAATTACCGACAGTGAATTAGCCGTCGAAGATATTGTATTTGAACCGGAGCGCGCACATGCATTTTTGCCGGTTCTGTCGCCGAATCAAGTGTTTCATGTGCATCGGGGCGCTGTCTGGTTTATTGCCAAGTTTCATTATCAAGGCCAGCGAGCGACCAAACTGGTCCTTGATTACAACTTCCCTTCAGCGGATATGGTTGAGTTTTACAGCTTTGACCGGCAAAGCCACGAGCTACGTAAAATTAATCGCGCCGGCACCAATTTTCCATTTAGTGAACGCAAGCTCAGTAGTCGAACCTTCGCTATTGAGCTGAATTTTAAAGCCGGGCAAGAACTGGATGTGTTAGTAAAAGTTCAGGATGGCGCGGTAGTACATTCGAATTTCACGCTGCTGCAACCAGATAAATTCTATCAGCAACAGCTGAGCAGTAATTTATATGATGGCATCTTGTTAGGGCTTTTATTGCTCATGGCTGCTTATAACATTCTGTTATACATGAATATTCGCGAACAGCTATACCTTCATTTTGCTGGTTTTTTTCTGTTTTTTAGCCTCGCGATCTCCATTCTCAATGGTGTTGGTTTTGCCTTGTTATGGCCAGAATATCCGGAAGTAAACCCAGCTATTTTTTATGTCGCCGTCGGTGCCTGCCTCGCCTGCTTAAGCTTATCGACTAGCACCATACTCAATCAAAATCCGTCATGGTGGTTGTGGCTCAATTTACTCTGGTCCAGCTTGTTGTTATTTAGCCCGTTGTATATCGACTTTCATCATCGCCTGAATTTACTGTTGTTGGTTCTTGGGATGGTGATGGGCAGCAATTTATTGCAGGTGTTACGACATACCTTTAGCGGCAAACCGCGCGCTCGAACTTTTAGTTTAAGTTGGCTGCTGTTTTTTGCTGCCTGTTTAGTATTGCTGTTGTCGCAGCTTGGGTATGTAGACGATTCGCGGCTCTGGCAATACTTGGTCATCGGCTCGGTCATTTGCAATATGGCGCTGATGAGTTATGGCCTGGCGCAGCGGATGAGACGCGCTACCGAACTCACCACCGAAGCCCACCAGCAAGCCATTAATTCGCTCAAACAATATTATGATATTTACCACAATGCGGTTGAAGGGATGTTTACCACCACTTTACATGGTCAACTAATCGCGGCAAACCGAGCATTGCTAAGCATTTTGGGTTATCAGGAATTGAGCCAGATGGAGCTCGACGTCAAACGTTTTGGCATGGCGAAATATTATGCCAAGCCAGAAGAACGCACCCATATGATGCGCCAGTTACAGCACAGTAATAATAAAAGCTTTGAATTGCGTGGTCTGCGCGCCGATGGCACACCGTTCTGGGCCCTGATGTCGGCGCGACTAGCGCATGATGCTAAAGGTGAAGCCTTTGTGCATGGTTCGGTGATTGATGTAACCGAGCAAAAAGTCAGTCATGATCAACTGGCCTATCTGGCATCGCACGATCCGTTAACCGGGCTCTATAATCGCCATCATTTTGCCATCTTGGCGCAACAAGCCTGGCAACAGTTGCAAGTTGAAAAACAAACCAGCGCCATTTTATACATCGATATTGATCAGTTTAAGCTGGTCAATAGTACCTGCAACCACAGCGCCGGCGATGCGTTATTGCTGCAAATCAGCGATCAGTTAAAACGAGCGCTGGGCCAAAGTGGTGTGCTGGCACGGTTGGGGGGGGATGAGTTTGCAGTATTGCTGCGAGGTAAAACCGCCCAAGAAGCTTTTGCGATCGCCTACAACCTGTTGGAAGTGGTCAAAGAGTTCCGTTTTTTCTGGCAAGATAGCCTGTTTAGTATCAGTGTCAGCATTGGCTTGTCGGAAATCACCCCTGATGATTTATCGGCCGAGCAAACTTTGAAAAAAGCCGATTCCGCCTGCTTTGTCGCCAAGGAAAAAGGCCGCAACCGGATTCATTTGTTTCATCCGGACGATGCTGAACTACAAAAACAGCAGACCGAATTTCAATGGATACAAGTGCTGCAACGGGCGCTGGAGCAAGATAGTTTTGTGCTTTATATGCAACCTATCACCGCCATACAACACCAAGACACACTGGTCAATTATGAATTATTGCTGCGGTTACGGGGCGACGACAACAGCATCATTGCACCGGGTAATTTTTTAAGCTCCGCCGAGCGCTATGGCCTGATGCCACAAATCGACCGCTGGGTGATCCGTAACTATTTCCGCTGGTTAGCGCAACATCCACAACATCTGGACGTCTTGGGGCATTGCAGCATCAATTTATCGGGAGCTTCGCTGGTTGATCCGCTATTCAAAGCGCATGTTTTGGCGTTGTTTGATGAATATAAAATTCCGCCGCGTTATATCTGTTTTGAAATTACTGAAAGTATGGCAATTTTAAACTTGCAAAATACCTTAGATTTTATTCATCATTTCAAAGGTTTAGGTTGTCAGTTTGCCTTAGATGATTTTGGGAGTGGTTTTTCATCCTATGGCTATTTGAAAAACTTCCCCGTTGATTACATCAAAATTGATGGCAACTTTGTCCGCGATTTGCTGACCGATAAATTCGACCGCGCTATTGTCAATTCGATCCATGATGTGGCCGCTGCAATGGGCATCAAAACTGTGGCTGAGTATGTCGAAAGCACGGAAATTTTACAGGAATTACGTAAAATGGGCGTCGATTATGCCCAAGGTTATGGTATCGCGAAGCCGAAGCCGCTGACTGATTTATAGCGCACTTCAAACGCCGCTTGCCGCCGCTGTTGCCGCCTCGTACAATGCGTGCCCCAACTGAGGTAGCACCATGGCAAGGTTAGAATCATTATCGCAGCAAGTTCTTGTTGTCATGGCCGATATCGGGAAGGAGTACGCTAAATATCAACAAGATAGAGGGCTTTCCTGTCGCAGCGGTTGTGGTGAATGTTGTCAGCATCCGGGGATTGAAGCGACCGTACTGGAAATGCTGCCGCTGGCGTTTCGACTCATTAACGAGCAACGCGCCGAGCAGGTGCTGACTGATTTAGCCGAGCGTGATGATGCTCGTTGCTATTTTTACCAAAGCCATTCTGTTGACCAAAAACAAGGCCAATGCAGTGTCTATCAACAACGGCCGGGGATCTGTCGATTTTTCGGCGCGGCTGGCACTACCGGCCGTAGCGGTGAAACGTTGTTATCGACCTGTCGTAATATCAAAGCGGATCACCCAACGGCTTATGCCGAGACTTTAATTGCACTGGGTTCAAGCCCACCGCCATTGATCCGCCATGGTCAAGAACAAATCCGTCAGCTTGATCCGGAACTTTCCAACAGCACCATGCCCATCAATGCGGCGCTTAGCACGGCGCTGGAAAAAGCATTATTTGAACAGTATTATCAAACGGCAAGCTAACCTGAGTGCTCGGCGCGACCGACCACTATTCGTTTGCCTCATGACTCACAGCCTGCCCAACCTCGAGCAAACCATAACGTTCAATTTTTTTGAGTAGTCCCTGCCGCGACAGGCCTAATGCTCTTGCAGCTTGGCTGCGATTACCCGCGCTTTGTTGCAGCGCCGTCATTAATAAACTGATTTCCAAATGCCGGACCTGCGCTTCCAGTGATAATCCAGCCGTTTGCACCAACGTCCCAGTAGCCATATTATCGCTGCTATCGGATAGCTGCAGCGGGCGGTTTGTTTGAACAAGATCGCTGGCATCGGTATGCAGCAATTCAATATCGGATAACTGCACCACCCCGTGCTGCGAAATCGCCACCACACTTTCCAGGGTATTTTTCAGCTCGCGCACATTGCCAGGCCAACTGCGTTGTAAAAACCATTGCAGTGCTGGTGCCGCCAGCGTCAAACTTGGCGCCGGCGTTTTGGCAGAGCGTTTTGCTGAGTTATTGGCTGGGTTGTTGCCTGAGTTGTTGCCTGGGTTGTTGCCAAAGTTATTGCCTGAGCTATTCGTTAAACTATGACCTACAAAGCCCATCGCTTGGGCTTGCGCCAACTGCTGCAAAAAATGCTGGATCAAAAGAGGAATGTCTTCGCGTCGCTCATCCAGCGCCGGCGTTTCTAAGGTAATACCTTTGATGCGGTAGTAAAGATCTTCGCGAAACTTGCCCTGCGCCACAAGCTCAGGTAACACCGCATTGGTGGCACTCACCAGCCGCACATCAATCTGTTGTTGTTCGCGTCCACCGACCGGATAATAGGTTCCTTCTTGCAGCACCCGCAGCATTTTCACTTGCATTGGCAGCGGCATTTCACCAATTTCATCTAAAAATAAAGTGCCGCCATTGGCCATGGCTAACAGCCCTTGGCGGTCTTTGTCGGCACCGGTAAATGCACCTTTGCTATAACCAAAGAGTTCACTTTCCAGCAAATCGGCTGGAATAGCGCCACAGTGCACTGAGACAAAAGGCCCATGCCGCCGCTGGCTCAATTGATGCAGCGCACGGGAAATCACTTCTTTACCCGTTCCGGATGGTCCGGTGACCAACACCCGCACTTCTGTCGGGGCAATCCGCTGAACTAAGGTGCGAATGGTGTCCATTTGCCGGGAAATGCCAACTAACGTCGACAAAACGCCAGGCGCTGTGCTTTGCCGTTTTAATTGCGTCAGTTCGAGTTCCAGTTGATGCTTGCTGATGGCCCGTTTCACCACCACCGCCAGTAAATCTGGATCTACCGGTTTGGCGATAAAATCCCAAGCGCCAAGTCCAATCGCTTGTAAAGCGAGCTCCCGCTCAGCATGGCCGGTCAGAATGATCACCGGCTGCGCATTGAGTTCAGGTAAGGCGGCCAAGGTCGCTGCAGGGTCGAACAACGGCGGTAACGATAAATCCAACAATAATAAATCAAATGCCGTGTTAGCCAGCAATTGTCGGGCTTGCGTTAAATCAGCAGCACTGCTGACTTGGTAGCCTTGTTGGCTTAAAAAGCGCTCGGCTAACAAACGAAATGCCGGCTCGTCGTCGACCAGCAAAATTCTGGCAACCTCAAATCTTTCCAGATTCATCAATGAACTTCCTACGTCGTGATCGTTAAGGGAGATTGCGGCAATCGGATCTCAAAACTGACCGGCCAGCCTAAATCGGTGCGATGGCGGATATCACCTTGATGGGCATCAACAATGCGCTGCACGATCGCCAAGCCAAGACCACTGCCACCGGCTCTGTTGCTGACAAAGGGCCGAAATAAAGTTTTCGCCAAACTTTCGTCCAGCGCCGGGCCATTATTATGCAGGCGGATCAGCAGATCCGTCCCTGCCAACGTCGCCGTAATACAAAGCTGTCCCGTGGGCTGATTTCGGACAAAGGCTAATGCGTTGTCGATTAAATTAATAAACACTTGTTGTAACCGATGCGGATCGGCTGCCAGTGGTAACCCAGGTGCAATGTCTAACTGCAGTTGCACTTGTTGCCAATCAAACTGGCGGGTTAAACTTTGTAATAAAGCTTGTAGATCAATTGGTTGATACTGCAACTGTAAACGCCCGGCATAGACCAGCATATCGGCGATTAAGCGGTCGGCGCGTTTTAACTGGCTTTGAATATGGCCACGCAATTCAGCGTCCACGCCAGCAGAAGCCATCGAGATGATATTCAGTGGATTACGCAGTTCATGCGCCATCGCCGCCGCCAGCGATCCCAGTTCGACCAGATGCTGCTGGCCAAGTCGCTGTTTTTCAGCATCCGCTAAGGCCAACGCCCGCTGCAGATTAGCGCAACTACTAACCAATAACGAACCAAACACTTCAGTGAGTACCCGTAGGCCCGGCGGTAAATCGGCCTGATCTTGTAGTGAAAACTGCCAGCCGTGCTGCTCGCGACAACGAAGGACAAACTGCCTCGGACTGTCCGGCAATACCACCTCTGACAACGCTGCCGAATTGGCCAATAACTGGCCAGCACTATAAATCTCCACCAACAGCGGTTGCTTGAGCGGTTTACTGATCAGTTGACTGGCGGTTTGCGCCAACTGCTGCCAGTGCTGTGCTTGTTGCAAGTCACTGAGCCAACGACTCACCATCTGCTCACTGAGCTGGACTCCGGGATAAATCAGTCGCTCAGCCAGCCGGCTCACTGGCCGGTAGCAGGCTGCGGCCAGCAGCAATAATAAACTGGAATAAAGCCATAGTTGCCAACCTGGTACTGCGGTTAGCGCCGGCATCCCAAGCTGCCCAAAACTAACACTAATCAGCCCCATCAACAGCAGCAACACCAAGCCCATCGTCAGCACCAGCAGAGCTCGGCTGGCAAATGCATTGACCGCCAACATCTGATAACGCACCACGCTATACACCAGTAGCATCACATAACCGGGTAGCAGCAACATTGGGTAGGGAAACCAATTCAGCGCAAAAGAAGGAAACACAAAGCTGGTTGCCAGTAACAACCCTAAACCGGCCGTCATGGCAATCGCAGCAATGGAGCGGCGCTTATTGCCACGATGTTCTAAAAAGCCTTGCCATAACACCAAATGCGCCACAATGCCCAGCAAAACCGTGCATGCTAGATTGAGCCAACCCCATTGTGTAAATATAAAAAACTGCGGCAATTGGCCAACCGTCACGAGATCGGCAGAAGGGAAAGACCAGCTAATTAACGTAACAATGAGCGCCCCAAAAAATAAAAACGGTGAGATTTTCTTTAAACGCTGTAACCAGCTTTTACTTTCGCTCGTGACGACAAATTGCAACGCAAATTGCAGATAAAAGGCGGGCATTAACGGGTTTGACAACACCAATGCTTTGCCAAGCAAACGGGAGTCAAACAGCAACGCTAAATGACCACCGCTCCATAACGTCAGCATCAAACAAAAGCCGGCTAACGACGTTAACACCGGCTGAAAACGGGCATGCCACCACAACCAAACGGCAGTCCAGAGCGCACAAAGCCCGGTCACGGCCATTGTGACGCCAAATATCAGCTGCTGATCCATAGTCCCCCTGTCAACGACGCGTACAGATGTTTCAGCCGAGGAGCGTAAACCAAGTTCACACCTATCGCAACCTCCTGATAAAAATTTGATATAGATCAAAGTACTATACGAGATAGTTCTGTTGGCCTGATTCTGGCATTTAATGGCAAACAGGCGAAGCAAAACGCCCACCCAATTGTAATGAACCGGAGTGTGTTGAATGAATATCTCATTGTTGTTGCTGGAATTAATGACGGTATTGCTGTTGTTAGGCTCAGGTTTTGGCTTAAGTCGGTTGCCTTCATGGTTGGCGCTGCTGAGCAATGTTGGGAGGAAAAGTTAATGGATTTAGACAGCGCGCAACTATCCGCTATTTTATCGCGGATCCAATTTGCTTTTACCGTTAGTTTTCACATCATTTTTCCATCAATTACCATTGGTCTGGCTACTTTAATCGCACTGTGGGAAGGGCTGTGGTTAAAAACCGGCAATCCGCTATATCTGCAACTGGCCAAGTTCTGGATCAAACCTTTTGCCATTACCTTTGGCATGGGCGTGGTGTCCGGCATTGTCTTGAGTTATGAATTTGGTACCAACTTTTCGAAATTCTCTGAACTCACCGGCGCCGTGCTGGGGCCATTGATGGCCTACGAAGTGCTCACCGCATTTTTTCTGGAAGCCGGTTTTCTTGGCGTGATGTTGTTTGGCTGGCAACGTGTCAGCGCAAAACTACATTTCTTCGCCACCTGCACGGTCGCAGTGGGCACTTGGATATCCGCTTTTTGGATTATCGCCGCCAACAGCTGGATGCAAACACCAGCCGGTTATGTGATGGTCGATGGCAAGTTTGAAGTCGCTAGCTGGTTGGAAGTTATTTTTAATCCGTCGATGCCCTATCGACTCAGCCATATGTTGCTCGCCAGCTTACTGACCGCAACTTTTGTGGTGATGGCCACCAGCGCTTGGTATCTACGCCGCAAGCAACATCAGGCTTTTGCCCGAAAAAGCTTATCGATGACCTTGTGGCTAGCGCTTATTTTGGCACCACTGCAAGCGGTGGTCGGTGACTTCCATGGCTTAAATGTGAAAGAGCACCAGCCAATCAAACTGGCGGCGATGGAAGGTATTTGGGCAGAGCGTGAAACCAATGTGCCGCTGCTGTTGTTTGCCATTCCAGATCCAAAAAATGAAACCAATCACTTCGAAGTGAAGGTGCCAGGTTTAGCGAGTTTGATCCTAACGCACCAATGGCACGGTGAATTGCAGGGTTTGAAATCGGTGCCCAAGGCTGATCGGCCGAATGTGCCCTTGGTGTTCTTTTCTTTTCGGATCATGGTCGGTCTTGGCGTATTGATGATTTTTATCGCACTGGCTGGTTTATGGCTACGCTGGCGTGGCACTTTGTATCAAAGTCGCTGGTTTTTAGCGCTGTGTAGTGTCATGGCGCCAAGTGGCGTTATTGCGGTGTTGGCCGGTTGGTATGTGGTCGAAGTTGGTCGGCAACCTTGGCTGGTACAAGGCTTGGTGCGCACCATGGATGTGGTATCGCCGTTGCCGCCAGAGCGGGTGCTGCTGTCATTGAGTCTGTTTGTTATCACCTACAGCTTGTTATTTGGCGTGTATCTGTATTTCTTCCGCAAGTTGATAAAAAAAGGCCCGCCAAGCCTTGCCGAACTGCAACAACTGCAAATTGGTGTTAAAGCCTCAGGTTATGCCGTGTCATTTACTAAAGCACTGGCTGTCGATACGCCAGCGACTCACTCTGAAGGAAAAATCTGATGGATCTCGCACTGTTTTACTTTCTGTTATTGGGCTTTGCCATTCTGATGTACGTGCTGTTGGATGGCTTTGATTTAGGCATCGGTATTTTATACCCTTGGTTCAATTCAGATGCTGAGCACGACCATCTGATGCGCTCGGTGGCGCACGTGTGGGACGGTAATGAAACTTGGCTGGTGTTTGGCGGGGTCATTTTATTCGGTGCTTTTCCGGCCGCTTATGCCTTGCTGCTCTCCAGTTTGTATTTACCCATAATGTTGATGCTGATTGGCTTAATTTTTCGCGGCGTCGCCTTTGAGTATCGTTTTAAATCAACGACATCAAAAAAATGGTGGAGCCGCGCTTTTTCGCTCGGTTCGACCTTAGCCGCCTTTTGCCAGGGACTCATGCTGGGCGCCTTGGTCCAAGGTGTACCAGCCGATAGCATCAGCCAATCTAGCCTGTTATTACTGACGCCTTTCACTGTGCTGACCGGCGTGGCCGTGGTGGCTGGTTATGCACTGCTGGCTTGTGCATATTTAGTGATGAAAAGCCGCGGCGCCATTCAGCATAAAGCCGCCCAACGTGGCCGAGCACTCGTATGGGCGGTCATGCTGGCGATGGCGGTGGTCAGCTTATGGACCGCACTTGGCAATGAGCAGATCTGGCAACGTTGGTTTGGTGGCTGGCATGCGTTGATGTTACTGCCGCTGCCCTTGTTGTCATTGATGGCGGCACGTTTGTTGTACCGTGACCTCGGACGAGTGCGCAAAAGCCATCATCGGGCTTTAGATGTCGCAGAAAAGCATGAAGATCGACCGTTTTGGCTAGCTGTGAGTTTATTCGTACTGGCATTTATGGGCTTGTTAGTCAGCTTATTTCCGGCGTTGCTGCCAGGCCAGCTGAACTATCAGGATGCAGTGGCACCAGCGGCAAGTTTATGGTTTATGTTGCCGGGCGTGCTGATCTTTGTACCGCTGATTTTAACCTACACAGTGTGGGGCTATCGAATTTTTGCTGGCAAAGTCGAAGACTACGAACAGGGGTATTAACCGATGAAAATGCAATTGGTCGGACAAGTCGCCGTCATTGGTCGCAAATGCAAACAATTTTCCGAGGAAAAATTAAGCACCTGGCAGTGGTTTTTGTTGCTTTATGTTGCCGGTATCAGCAGCTTACTGCTGCTGGTTAGCTTATTAAAAGTTGCTATTAAATTGATTTAAATCAATGTATTTAGCCGATATTTCAGCACCGCTTTTATGCAATCTGCTCAAAATTCACAGGTTGAGTAAGGGCGGTCCAGTCGATTTTTGGCGTAAATCACAGCGGGCATTGGTTCGTCCCGCCTCTTGCGCTTTGAAAGAGGCCGCTGCTATAGTCTGGTCACGGCAGTGCTGTACCGCCAAGAACAGGATCGACAACGATGCGTTGGTTAAATCTCTCTATCATCTTAATTTATCTCAGCATTTTGCTGTCTTCGCCAGTCCAGGCGGTGACGCAGAATCGGGTTGATTTAGTAGGCAGCGGTTTATCTGTTCATCATGCCATTATGCCGCTGGCGCAACATGTGCCGGGCCAATCTAGTTCTCCATCTGATACACCTGATGACGATGTTATTTTTGTATCCGCTGTTATCAATGTCTGTAGCCAAAATATTCCATTACCGGCCGCAACTTTACCTACCCTGCGTTCTTTTGCCAGGCTCATAGCGCAACCACGCGCGCCGCCAAGCTTCAGCTAATCACTCACCTATTCTATTTTTAATGATCGTATCCGGACTTTTTTAACCGGTGCAATTTTCAGTGATGAGATAATTTTGCGATGACTGCCTCCTGAGTCATTGCTACTGAGGTTTATATGAGAAATTTAACTGTTTACACCCTTGATCAAATTGACCATTTAGTTCAGCCAGCCGAGTGCCAAGTTGCCCATTTAACATCGCCAGCGCTGAGTATTTTCACCGACTTTCGTACCAGTAACCCAATGGTATTGGATGCGAATACCAATGCGGTTGAAGCCGAAGAAATGATGCGCCAAGAACATAGCTGGTTGAAACTGGTGGTGGATCAGCGGCAGGAAATGATTGGTGTATTAAGTAATGACCATTTCACCAGCCAATACCTGATGCAACATGTCAGTAAAGATGTCAAAGCAACCGACTTACGGGTCGCAGATTTAATGCGCCCTCGCGATGACGTCATGGCATTGTCTTATCAACAAATCCAGCACTGTACTGTGGGCGATGTATTGCACACTTTGCAACAAAGAGGTGAAGCTTATTGCGTGGTCATTGACCGCGAAAATCATCAGATCCGCGGCATTATTTCTGCCCGAGAAATCACCACTCGGCTGCACATCAACCCAGTGACTATCGAAAAAGCACCCGCGCTTTTGAATATGTTTGACCGGATGTACGCTTAACCATAAGCGAATATCGATAAGATGTAAGACAAAAGGGCTGCGACTGCAGCCCTTATTTATTACGTTTTTCACAGCATAGATATTGTATTTTATAACGAGATGGCAGGGCGAAGCGTTTTTGGCTTAGCGCTGATTCTTGGCTTAACGCTGATAATTATCTCCCTGCATCCGATACATCAAGTCCGTCAGATACTGAATGCCATTTTCTGCTGATAACGCGTTAATAGGTGCTTGCCCCATCGTATAAGCATTACTGCTGGTCAACCACTGCGTAAACAGTTGATCAGAGCCAAAACATGACATCCCTTGTTGATAAAATTGCTCTGCCTGATACGGGTCTATGGCATGAGAGCGGATCAATCTAAGTGCATTTTCTGAAACTGTGGCCATCGCATCACCTCCGGTAAGTGGAGAATTAACTATAGCCCAGTTCAGCCAACTGCCATGGTATTTGACCGCGCACAATGGGTGCTCTGCCAACTCCGCTATACAGTTGCTTTGACTGCCGGCGCTGGTCACAATTCATGGCGATTAGTAGCGCAAACACTGTCAACACATTAGCAGTATTGCCCGGCGACCCAGCCACTTGACCAAGCCCACTGAAAATTATAACCACCCAGCCAACCAGTTACATCAACCACTTCACCGATAAAATACAAACCGGGCTGTTTTTTTGCTTCCATGGTTTTTGACGAAAGCTCGTCGGTATCGACCCCTCCGAGCGTCACTTCGGCAGTGCGGTAACCTTCGGTGCCATTTGGTTTAAACACGAACTGATGTAAGACATCGGCGATACGCTGGCGACTTTTTGCATTGAGTGCTTTTAATGGCTGATTGGTAAGTAAATTTTGCTCGAGCAACTTCTCTACCAAGCGTTTTGGTAACAGCCGCGTTAAAGCTGTTTTTAGCTCTTGATCAGGGTGTTTTTGCTGCGTTTCCTCTAAGAAGTTCGCCACATTTTGCTCTGGCGATAAATTCACGGTCACAGGATCTCCCGGCAGCCAAAACGATGAAATTTGTAAAATGGCCGGGCCGCTTAAGCCACGGTGGGTAAATAACATATCTTCCGGGAATAACGTGCCATGCACTTCGGCGGTCACTGGTAATGCCACACCGCTGATTTCTTCATAGAGCGCTTTGTCGTCTGGCTGCCAGGTTAACGGCACTAACCCCGCTCGCACCGGCAATACATTTAAGCCAAATTGCTCAGCCAGTTGAAAACCAAAAGCGGTGGCACCTAAATTTGGTAAGCTCAGCCCGCCGCTGGCAATCACCAGACTGGTGGTGCTGCGGCTGATGCCATTCGTTTTAAGCTGATACATACCATCGTGATAGTCCACCGCAGTAATGTCTTGCTGCAGGGCAATGTTCACCCCTGCCTTGTCACATTCCTGCTGCAACATGTCGACGATATCCTTGGCGCTGTCATCACAAAAAAGTTGTCCCAACGCTTTTTCGTGATACGGGATCTGATATTGCTGTACTAGTGCAACAAAATCCCACTGTGTATACCGACTCAGCGCAGATTTGCAAAAGTGTTTGTTTTGCGAGAGAAAATTGGCTGGACTGCTGTACATATTGGTGAAATTACAACGCCCGCCACCCGACATCAGAATTTTTCGGCCAATACGTTTGCCATTATCCAACACCAGTGTTTTGCGGCCACGCTTTGCCGCTTCAATGGCGCAAAATAAACCGGCGGCGCCGGCACCAATAACGATCACATCCCACGATTGCTCTGTACTCAACGCCTATCACTCAACTTCGCAATAAAACGCTATTGTCGACGAGCTGCCCGACAAAGGCAATTCGACAGCCCAAAAAGGTCACATCTGACGGTTCATTGCACAAAAAAATGGCAAATCGAGTTGTTTTCAAAGAAATTTTAATTACCTTTTGGAATAACTTATATCAACAATCATTATATTTACAGGCGTAACTATTTGTAATGGAAACTAGCGGCCATCAGCGTTGCCAGCACATATTCGTGCAATTTGAACTCTGTACAGCAGTTCCTCGGTTTAACTAAATGTGAAACAGCGTACCTTTTATATTAACACTTGTTAATTCAGCCCACTTTACATCACTTGGCCATTGATGAAATATTGCGCGACCTGCTGCAAAGATTAAAAAACAAAGCAGGACCTAATCCAGGCAAATAACCAACATGTAGCGAGAACATTCATGTCTAAAACTCCATTTAATCTGCATAAAATTGCGCTGTGTACGCTGTCCGTATTTTGTGTGTCGGCACAGGCGAATGATTTTCAAAATTTAGCCGCAGTCTCGAATGTAACCCAGAGCAGCACCGGCATGGCGACCGAAGCGAATACACAATTTATTGTGGTTTACAAAAATGACTCAGGCACTGGCGCTGGTGGCCTCGTCTCAAGTCAAAGTACCGATGATGGTATTGCGCCAATGACCGATTTTAACGCTCATGCTAGCCAGCAATTGTCAGCATTGGCCGGCAGTGACATCAAATATGTGCGTCAGCTCGCGGTGGGTGGCCGTCACTTGGTACGGGCAGATCGCCGTTTATCTGCTAAAGAAACCCGAGAAATGCAGGCCAATTTAGCCAAAGACCCTAACGTCGCCGAAGTCGAAGAAGATCGGCTGTTACAAATCGCCGCAGTGCCAAATGATACGCAATACAATAGCCAGTGGCATTATTACGAAAGCACTGGCGGTCTGCGTGCACCAGCAGCGTGGGATAATGCCACGGGTACCGGTGTGGTGGTCGCTGTGCTAGACACTGGTTACCGCCCGCATGCCGATTTAAATGCCAACATTCTGCCTGGTTATGACATGATTTCCGACAGTTTTATTGGTAATGATGGCAGTGGTCGTGACAGCGACGCGCAAGATCCGGGTGACTGGGTGGCTGTCGGTGCTTGTGGTGCGGGTCAACCCACTCAGGCGCAAAATTCAAGCTGGCACGGTACTCACGTCGCCGGCACCATTGCTGCGCGCACCAACAACAACCTAGGTGTGGCAGGTGTCGCTTATAACGCCAAAGTAGTGCCTGTGCGGGTGCTGGGTAAATGTGGTGGTTATACGTCAGATATCGCTGACGGTATTATTTGGGCATCAGGTGGCACCGTGTCTGGTGTTCCAGCCAACGCCAACCCAGCAAAAGTCATCAACATGAGTCTTGGCGGCTCTGGAGCTTGTGACGCGACCACGCAAGCGGCGATCAATTCAGCCCGTTCACGTGGCACTGTGGTTGTGATTGCTTCAGGCAACGACAATGCTAACGCCAATAACTTCAATCCAGGCAACTGTGCCGGTGTCGTCAACGTCGCAGCAACCAATCGCAGTGGTGGTCGTGCACCTTACTCTAACTACGGCACGTCAATCGACGTCGCGGCACCGGGTGGCTCAATGACGACAGCCAACGATGTGAATGGCGTACTGTCTACCTACAACGCCGGCACCAGCACGCCAGGTGCTGACAGCTACGGTTATTCTCAAGGTACCTCGATGGCTGCGCCCCATGTGGCGGGTGTCGCTGCATTAATCCTGCAGAAAAAACCAACGGCAACGCCGGATGAAGTGGAATCGATTTTAAAAACCACCACCCGTGCCTTCCCAGCCACCTGCACCAACTGTGGTACCGGTATAGTTGACGCTGCCGCAGCGGTGGCAAAAGCATCTGCCACCACGACGCCACCGGTGACTACTACCACCACCAATATCTCTGTTGCCGCGAGCCAGTGGCGCTATTACACCCTGGCAGTGCCGGCCGGGAAAACCAACCTGACCATCAGTATCGCAGGTGGTACCGGCGATGCAGATTTGTATGTGCGTCGTGGTGCGAATCCAACCGCTAGTATTTACGATTGCCGTCCATTCTTAACCGGTAGCACTGAAAGTTGCAGTTTCACCAATCCGGTAGCCGCTACTTACCATATTGGGATCTACGGCTATGCAACGGTCAGCGGCCTGACCTTAAGTACGTCATACCAATAAGCATCAACATGATCTGAGGAAGGGCGTCACAGACGCCCTTTTTTATAAAAACCAACCGCGTTTAGTAACCTCAAAACACGTCTACTCATCACATTAAAAGTTATTAAATTAATTATTTAAATAAATCATCCTGATTATTCTGTTGCCTACCCCACCGTTAACTCGCCGCACCCTGACCACGGCTTTGTGCTGTGAATGTTATACGCGGCCTTTCAATCCGATCACGACCGATTCGCTATAACCTTGCCTCAACTGTTGCCAGTCGCTATCGCTCACATGCCAGCTCTGGTCATGGGCTCTGGCCAAAGTGGCTTCTTTTTGCAAGGAGCGGAATAAACGCGCTAAGGTTTGCTCTTTCCAGCGTTCGCCCTGTTGTATTGCACATTTATCAAAATCAATCAGCCAAAATTGGCCTTGTGGGTCAAGCAAAATATTGTGGCAATTTAAATCGGAATGATAAATCTGTGCATCGTGAAAACGGCGGATCATCTGGCCAATTTGCTGCCACTGCCCTGGCGTTAATGCCTGCTGGCGCAGCAGCTTCGCTAAGTCCAGACTGCCGTCCACCAATTGCAATAAAATATCGGCGCGGTAGCCCACCCGACTTGGGGTATAAAGTGCGGCGACCGGCTTTGGCACCGGCAGTCTCAGCTGATCCATGGTTTGTAAAAGTGAGAACTCCGCCATTGCTCGGCTTCGCGGCACTGGCACTTTCCAGAATTGATCTTGATTGAACTTGCCAATCAACCCACCACGATAATAATGCCGCAATACCCATTTTTGCTGCTGCGCCTGCACAAACCAAACCGTGTTGCGCCCAGTGGATTGGCCAATCACCGCATCAAACTGCAACCAGCTATGCGGCTCAAAAAATGCCTGACTGGGTTTGGAAAAACCACCAGCCTGCACCAAGACTGGGTCATACCAAATTTCCAGTTGTTGATCCCGTTTTACTAGCCGGCTGACACCTAAGGTTGGCAATAACTGGCTCAACTGCTGAATCACGCGTAAAGTCGCCCCGCCATGTTGCAGGTAAAGTGCATAGCCCCGTTCAGCCAATAGCCGGCGTTGTGTAGTATCCGCCAACAGTCGCAGGGTACTGGCCGCCAATTGCTCGGTATTGGCAACCATCTCGATGGCTTTTTGTTGGGTGAGCCACTGAAAAACTTTAGAAAAATTAAAGACATGGGGCCCGGATTGAATTGGCTTGGCCAAACTCATTGGTTCTAGCGGATTATGCCCGCCACGCTCGATTAACGAGCCGCCAACAAACACCAGATCGGCCAGCTGATACCACAACATCAGCTCGCCCATGCTATCGCCCAGCAATACTTGCGTCTGGGTATCCACCGGCTGCTGGCGACTGCGCTGTACTTGCGAAAAACCAGCATTGGTGATGAGTTTACTGACCAGTTCAAACCGATCCGGATGCCGTGGCACCAAAATTAATAAGGTGTCCGGCTGCGTCTGCAGCACTTTGCCAAACGCCTGCAACACCATCTCGTCTTCACCGGCATGCGTGCTGCCAGCCACCCATACCGGTCGCGCGCCCCATTGTGCTTTGAGCATTGCCGCTTGCTGCGGTAAATCGGCCGCCAACTGCATATCAAATTTCAGATTGCCGCTGCTTTGAATTTTGTCTGTAACCACATCAGAAGGGTGCGAGCCAGCATCCGTTTTACATAACGCAGTAAATCGGCGGCAACTGGCTCGGTCTTGCGTCAGGATCAACGACAGTTGTTGCAACATCGGTTGTACCAAGGCATGAAAACGCCGATAGCCGCGTGCCGAAGATGCCGATAACCGCGCATTTACCAATACCACCGGCATATCAAGAGCACTGGCTTGACGAATTAAATTCGGCCACAGCTCGGTTTCTAGCAACACGATTAATTGTGGGCTGAACTTGGCGAGGAAACGTCGGTTGGCGCCAGGGGTGTCAAACGGCAGATAACAATGAAAAACTCGGCTGCCAAAAGCGGCATTAATACGCGCCGAACCGGTCGGTGTGGTGCATGTAACCGTGATCGGTAAATCTGGGTATTGCTGCAGCAGCTGTTCAATTAACGGGATGGCTGCAACCACTTCCCCCATCGACACCGCATGCACCACAATGCCGCCTGCGGCTTTTGCCGGCACTTGTTGCAGCGCAAACCGCTCTGAAAATCGCTGCCGGTAGGCTAGATCGGCTTTACTGCGCCAGATAAAAAACAACAGCGTTGGCAAACGCAGCAGGTAAATTAGCAGGGTATAGAGCAGTAAACTCAGTCGGGACAAGGCAGCAGTTCTTTTGATGATAAAACAATACCCGGATCATACTGGTGAACCACTGTGAATACCAGTAACCGGCAGCAACTCGAACCACGGCGATGCTGTCAGCACCGAAAAGCATTTGATATACTCCGGCCAACTGCGGCAATAAGTGCTTATTCATGACTCATAACAAAGCGAAAATCCTGATGATCCCCGTTTCTAGCCCGCAAGGGATCGGAGAATATATGCGGTCGTTGATCATCGCCCAGGCGCTGAAAAACCAATGGCCTGAGCTCGACATCCAGTTTGTTCTGAATAAACATGCCCCTTCTGCCGCCAGCTGCCCTTTTCCTACTCATTTATTAAATAATTCGGCCACCAAAGAAAAAGCTGCGGTAAATGAATTACTGCAACAGCTCAAACCTGATTTAGTCATCTTTGACTGCTCTGGCCGCGCATCACAGGCACGGCAAGCCAAAAAGCTCGGTGCCAAAGTAGTATTTATCAGCCAGCATCAGAAAAAGCGTGCCAAAGGCTTTGCCTTGGGGCGTTTGCCAGCGCTGGACGCCCATTGGATCACGCAGTTTAAATTTGTTGATGGTGACTTCACGCCATTCGAACGGTTGAAACTGCGGCTGTTCAAAAAAGACGCCCCAATTTTCACTGGCCCGGTGTTTAGTGCGCCAGAGCCAGAATTGCCGGCAGTATTTGCCGCGCTTACCGGTAAACAATACAGTGTCTGGGCGGCCGGCGGTGGTGGACATCAGGTGCAGGGCAAAAGTGCCACTGAAGAGTTTTATCTGGCGGCGCTTGCAGTCGCCAGTGCCGAGCAACCGGCTATTCTGGTCGCAGGCAGCAATTTTAGTGGCGATCTTAACCAACAATTACCCTCGACCGCAGCGGTCATTGTGGTCAAATCACTGCCCAATGTGCAGTTGATGACGCTGCTCAATCAAGCGGCGCTGGTGGTTTCCGGCGGTGGCGATATGATGGGGCAGGCCATTGTGCTTGGCAAAAACATCGTGGCGGTGCCAGTCGCCAAAGACCAACCTGATCGCATACTCGCCTGCGCCGCCGAACACTTGATTTACCCTTCGACTTTAGCCAAAGCGGATATAGTGGCACAATGCCACAAAGCGATACAAACGCCGCTTGCAGCACAATATCCATCTGAACCCGGCTTACAACTTGTGTTGGCCGATATTGCCCGGTTGCTGGCCTTGCCTGCTCCGCAAGCGCTTTAAAGGAATGTTATTGATGAATCAAACAGCCAGTTTTTTAGCCGCGCTTGAGCGCCACCGTGCCGTATTTGCCACGGTTGAACACTATGCCGAACAATCCCAACAACTGCTGGAAGCGGTACTGAACTGCCTCAAAGCCGGTGGCAAAGTGGTGTGGATGGGCAATGGTGGCTCTGCTGCCGACAGCCAGCATTTAGCCGCCGAATTTATGGTGCGTTATAAAGCCGAGCGGGGCCCGTTGGCATCGATTGCGCTAACTACCGACACCTCAATTTTAACTGCCCACGCCAACGACTATCATTTTGATACGGTGTTTTCCCGTCAAGTACAAGGTTTAGTCCGCCCACAAGATGTGGTGATTGGTCTGACAACTTCTGGTAAAAGCCCGAATATTAATCTGGCACTGCAAGCGGCTAACGAGATTGGCGCCTTCACCGTGGCCCTGACCGGTCGTGACGGCGGCTTGGTCAAAGACATCGCCAAATTGCCGATTATCGTTAACTTTGATGAAACGGCGCGCATTCAGGAAGTGCATATGTTTATTGGCCATTGGCTCTGTGAAGCGCTGGATCTGGAAATTACCGCATGATTGATATCACCAAACTAAACGAACTTGGCGCCGCCAGAGTATTGGTGGTCGGCGATGTGATGCTGGATCGGTATTTTCAGGGCGATTCACAGCGTATTTCGCCCGAAGCGCCGGTGCCGGTGGTGAAAATCAGCAAAATTGAAGACAAAGCCGGTGGCGCTGCCAACGTTGCCCGCAATATTGCGCACCTTGACGCTAAAGTCGGTTTGCTCGGGCTGATTGGTGATGATGCCGAAGGCGACAGCTTAACCAGCATTTTAGGCCAGGACGGTATTTTCTCTGCGCTGCTCAAACAAGCTGAGTTACCGACTATTGCCAAGATGCGGGTGATTTCTCGTCACCAACAAGTGGTGCGGCTGGATGTCGAGCAAAACTTCAGCCTGGCGCATAGCGAAGCCTTAGCCGACAAAGTCGAGGCTTTATTGCCCGACTACGATTTTGTAGTGGTGAGCGATTACAACAAAGGCTCATTGGCCGCGGTTGGCCGGATTATTCAAAGCGCCAAAGCCGCCGGTAAATATGTGTTGGTCGACCCGAAACAAAGCGATTTATCGGTCTATCGCGGCGCTGACATTCTGACCCCAAATTTATCTGAATTTCGGTTAGCCGGTGGCGATACCAGTAGTGAAGAAACAATGTTCAGCTCAGCCCGCGCCATGTTAGCGCGCTGCGGTATTGCCGCCATGTTGCTGACCCGCTCTGAACACGGCATGACGCTCATTACTCAAACCGAGCAGCATCATTTCCCAGCGCAAGTGCTGGAAGTCAGTGATGTCACCGGCGCTGGTGATACGGTGATTGCCACGTTAGCCGTGATGTTAGGCGCCGGCATGGCACTGCCGCAAGCGGTAGAAATGGCCAATTTAGCCGCCGGTATTGTGGTGGGTAAATTGGGCGCAGCGACGGTTTCGCCAGCGGAGCTTGCCGCTAAGCTCAATAAACACTTGTTTTCGCAAGGCGATGTCTATCAGACGCCGTTTGACAAAGTATTGCAGCATATTGAATTTGCTAAACAAAATGGCGAGCGCATTGTATTCACCAATGGCTGTTTTGATATTTTGCATGCTGGCCATGTCCGTTATTTGGCGCAGGCCAAAGCCTTGGGCGATCGGCTGGTGGTTGGCCTCAATAGCGACGCTTCAATTCAACGCTTAAAAGGTGAAACCCGACCGGTCAATCCACTGAATGAACGCGCTATCGTGCTGGCGAGCCTCGCCAGTGTCGATTGGGTGTTACCGTTTGGCGATAGCGATGCCGAACAAGACACGCCGCTGCAACTGATTATGCAAGTAAAACCCGATGTGTTGGTCAAAGGCGGCGATTACAGCATCGACACTATTGTCGGCGCTAAAGAAGTGCTGGCCAGCGGCGGTGACGTTAAAGTGCTGCAGTTTGTCGATGGCTGCTCCACCAGCGCGATCATCAAGAAAATTCAGGGATAACGGATGTCGAGTGCAACGTCCGTCACGGCAGCAGTCATCGCAGAACCACAGACTCAACCGTCACCGCCAGCAAGCCCTGTAGCGTCAATGCCAGCGCAGAAAATTTGTATTTTGCGCCTGTCGGCGATCGGGGATGTGTGTCATGCGGTTGCCGCCGTGCAGGCCATTCAGCAGCATCTTCCCAGCGCAGAAATTACCTGGATCATCGGTAAAGTCGAAGCGATGTTACTGAAAGACTTGCCAGGTGTAGAACTGGTGGTGTTTGATAAAAAGCTTGGGTTGAAAGCCTATGCCGATTTAAAGCAAAAACTACAAGGCCGCCAGTTTGACGTGCTGCTGCATATGCAGGTGGCGCTGCGAGCGAATCTGGCGTCGTTGGTGATCAACGCCAAACGAAAAATTGGTTTTGATTGGGCGCGTGCCAAAGAGCTGCATGCGCTTTTTATGCGCGAGCGGATTGCGCCACAAGCCACACCACATGTACTGGATGGTTTTGCCGGTTTTGCCCGGCATTTAGGCGTTCCCTTTTTACAACAACCGTCTGACAAACCACAGTGGCAGATGCCAATGTCGCAGGCCGATCGTGACTTTGCAGCGGCAGTATTGCAGCCTTATCGTGCACAAGGCATCAACCGTTTGTTAGTGATTTGCCCGGCGGCATCTAAAGCTGAGCGTAACTGGCTGCCGCAACGTTATGCTGCGATTGCCGATTATGCCGCAGAGTTAGGCTTTGTAGTGCTACTATGCGGCGGCCCCAGCGCCATGGAATATCAGTTGCGGGATGATATTTTGCAGCAGGCTCAAAGCAATGTTGTTGATTTAGTTGGCAAAACTAGCCTGAAACAGCTATTGGCGTTATTGCAAGCCGCCTCAGTGGTCATTGCGCCAGATACTGGTCCTGCCCATATGGCCGTAACCGTCGGCACGCCGGTGATCGGACTTTATGCCCACAGCAATCCGGATCGCACCGGTCCTTATTTGTATCGGCATTATGTGGTCGAGGTCTATCACGACGAACTGAAACTGCAAACCGGCCAAACTGCCACAGCACAGAAATTTGGTAAAAGGGTAAAAGGCAGTCATATCATGGAAAAAATTAGTGTCGACGCAGTGAAGTCAATGCTCGATAAAGTCATCGTACAGGAAAACTTGTAATGAATACGGAAACAAATGCAGGCATCATGGATGATGTGACAGTCACTGAGGTTGCCCAAAACGCGCCTGCCACTGCAGCAGTGCCACTGCGCAAAGCCGTCTTTTTAGATCGGGACGGTGTGATTAACATCGATCATGGTTATTTGCACCAGCCAGAGCAGTTTGATTTTATCGACGGGGTGTTTGAAGCCTGTCGTCATCTGCAAAATTTAGGTTATTTGCTGATCGTCGTGACCAACCAGTCCGGCATTGCCCGTGGTTATTACACTGAACACCAATTTGCGTTACTCACCAGCTGGATGAAACAGCAATTTGCCGCCCAAGGCGTGAAAATTGATGGCGTGTATTATTGCCCGCATCATCTGGAAAAAGGCGAGAATCCTTACAACATTGACTGTGATTGCCGCAAACCACGCCCTGGCATGTTTAACCAAGCGATCCGTGAATACGGCATTGATCCGGCGCAAAGTATCATGCTCGGCGATAAAGCGGCCGATATGCAAGCAGCGGCCGCGGCCGGTGTCAGCCGAAAAGTTTTAGTCTTATCGGGTCAGGCACTCAGCGATGAAGACAAGCAACAAGCGGACGAAGTGTGGCCGTCGATCCACACCGCACTGACTGCGGTTGCGAACTAACCAAACGTGGCCCGCCATTTCACTGGAAAACGCAGATGCAACGCAGAACATTTTTACTCGGTAGCACTGCCGTGGTGGCGGCCGCAGCGTTAGGTTTGAAAGCAGGATCCGCGCTTCATTCTTATGATTTAACCGCTTTATTGCAGCAGTTGATGACATATCGCGGCAAAGACGTCCAGCACCATGGCGTCTGGTCGGCCAGCGAAGTGTTTCAGCACTTATCAGAACTGACGCTCGCTTAAAACAGCCACTTCAGTAGAAAATTGACATTCAGTTCATTGCTTTTAAGCGCCGCACTATTGGCAATATGGTATTTATTGCGCCAGACACTAATTTCGGTGCCCAGATAAATCGGGTTTTGCACACCAAACCACGCTTGAATTGGAAACTTCAGCTGCGAGGTGAAATTCACACTAGTGGCTTTTTCGCCGTGAGCACTGCTGTAGTCGATAAAACCGTCATATAGCAGCGTTTGCGCACCCAACTGGAACGGCAATGCCCACACCAATGTCGCCTGATAATTGTCTGCACCGACCTCATTTTGCCGCCGATACAGGTTTAATTGCGTGAATTTCATGCCGGAAATGGCCAAGTCGAGCCCGATACCATACAAAAAGTTAGTCGCATATTCACCTTGCTCAATGGTGCCGGCTAACAGCACATCTTTGAGCAAGCCCGAGCTTGGCTGCCATGCAGTGTTCTTTCCAAGACTAAAACGTGGTGACCATTCGCCATAGCTAACATGGGTAGATTGGGTGCTGACACTATGATCAATAAACAAAAAGCTGTCGCCCCAGCTGGTATTGGCGGCATGCTCCAATGTCACGACATGGCGTTTGGGGTCGCCAATTTGATAGTCAGTGCCATAAAGATACGTCAGGCTGGCTTGTTGCCAGTTCACAGCGGCCTGGCTGTTGTTGCAGCACAGCAGCATTAACGTCGCGGGAATAAGATGTTGCATCATCGGCTCACTTGCCAATCTGAGGTTCCTCAGTGTGGCTGACAAGAAGCGCTGGTGCGAATTTGTGAGTAGAAAAATGTCGTTGCCAGAGGTTTCCACCATATAAACAACGCGTAGCCGTCAGCAAGTGCATTGCAAAGCGGCGCAGTAAGCTGTGCACCGCCGCGCTCCATCCGAGATCAGCTGGTTTGTGGTTAGACTTCTTGCAACGCCTTCAGCGCTTTGGAATGAAATTCACGATGTTTCATCACCAGCAGCACAATCACCGTCGATAACATAAACAACCAAACGTTGATAAACCAAGCCAAGGCCGCTAGCGAAAAGTAAATGGCTCGCAGGCCATAATTGAAAGAGTGCGCCGCTTGGTCAATCACTTTGGCGGCGCGATTGGCATACAGCTGCAACTCGGCTTGCGGTAAATCACGGCCTTCCGGCGCCGCACCAATTAACACACCGCCAAAACCATACTGGCGTAATGACCAGGTAAATTGAAAGAACGTAAATACGTAAATTAATCCTAAAAACAGCAACTTAAACTGGAGCAAACCATCGGTGTGATCAAGCCATGGCATCACTTGCAGCAGCACTTGTGCAATTTTGTCACTCGATGCAATGGCGGTGAGTAAACCGGCAAGGATCAGCATGGAACTGGAGGCAAAAAAACTGACATTACGCTCCAGTGTTGAAATCAGCGCGACATCTGCCATTTTGTTATCACGGGTCAACATCTGCCGCATCCAATCCGTGCGCTTGCGGCGCAGCTCAAATGACAAACAACTGACAGTACGGGCTTTGCGTTTGGCGAACAGGGTATAACCCACCCACAGCACCACAAACCACAGCACCGCCACCAGATCAATCCACGGGAACGCTTGTATCACTGCTCTAAACTCCATTCAATCTAGTCACTCTACACCCAAGATACCCAAGTTATGGCGAGGCCACACCTAAAGGCGCCAACACCGCCGCACGGCACTTTACAACACAGTTGCCTGCTTATTCACTATTGCACCGGTAAATCAAAATAAAAACAAGCACCTGCCGACTGAGTTGGCTGATAACCGATACTGCCGCCCATGTGCTCCAGCAGTTCTTTGCTAATGGCAAGCCCAAGCCCAGTGCCACTTTGCTGACGGGTGGTGGAGCTATCCGCCTGCGAAAATTTCTGAAATAACCTTGGCACAAAATCGGCCGGCACCCCTGGCCCTTGATCGGAAATTGAAACCCGCACCTTCAGCCCAATCAACCGCACTTCAATCAACACCTGGCCTTGCGCGGGCGAAAAGCGAATCGCATTGGCCAGTAAATTTGCGAACACTTGCTGCAAACGGTTGTCGTCGACCAACACTTGGACTTCGTCGGTGAGATCGGATTGAATTTTTAATTGGACTGCCGACTGCTGCGCCAGCGGTAAATTACGGTTTTTCGCTTGCAACACCAAAGGTGTTATATCCAATGTTTGCATATGTAACTGCATCTTACCGGCGGCCAACTTTTCAATATCCAAAATATCGTTAATTAACCGCGCCAGTTGCTGACCATTTTGCTGGGCAATATCTAACAGTTGCTGCTGGGCTGGTGCAACCGCGCCGACAACACCACCCGCCAGCAAACCAAGGGCGCCATTGATGGCGGTAAGCGGTGTGCGTAATTCGTGGCTGACCGTTGACACAAACTCGACTTTTAATTGTTCCACCCGTTTACGCTCAGTAATATCGCGCATCATCAGCACCGTTAATCTTTGCTGCTGATGATTAATATGCGTTTGATTTAATTCAATTAAAATAGACTGCCCTTCCTGATGCAACGCTGTTGCTTCCAAGGTGCCGCCGTCTGATGTGAACTGCGGTACTTCGACAAACAATTGCCGATAATTTTTGCCCAGCAGCTCGCCGGGCTGATAGCCAAACAACGCCATGGCCGCTGGATTCATCTGATCAATTTGCCCAGCTTGATTCACCACCAAAATGGCGTCGGCCACACTATTAAGAATGGTGCGAAAATAGGCTTCACTTTGCTCCCAAGCATCGGCCGTTTGCGCCAGTCGGCGGTTGGCGATAAAAACCGACAACACCAACAACCATAACATCAGGCAAACACCCCAACAGATCAGCCGCACCAACCAGTCTTGCGCCTGCAACGAAGACGCTTGCTCTGGCGCTTCTACCGCCAGCTGCCAGCGCGCATCGGCGACGTTCAAGTTCAGTAAAATAGCGTAGTCATTAAATAATGCGGCATCACCAACTAACATCTGCTGCGCTTCTTGCTTGCCTAACCGGCGCAGCGCAACATTGACTTCCAGCTCGCTGGCCCGGTTTTGCAGCACCTGCCAAATCGACTGAATATCGATCACGGTACTGACAATGCCCCAATACTGCTCATTGGGCAGATACACCGGGATCCGATAGATAAAGCCGATGCCCCCTTGTGCCAAATTGACTGGACCGGCCATTTGCGGGGTACGACTTTGAATCACTCGGGCGATATCCGGCCACTGCTCCGTCAGATCCGGATAATACAGACCCAGCGCTTTTTCATTACCAAGGAGCGGATAAACATAAGAAATACGATTATTCGGTGCAATCGACATATTGCGAATGTAACGGCCTTGCTGCACTAAATTTGGTAGCAGGATTTCGAATTCACCGTCGCGAACTTGGCCTTGTGACGCTTTAATATACGCCGCTAGGCCAAAACTTAAATTCAGCGGACCATTCATTTCTGATTCGATCAAAGCCCGCAACTGCCCGGCTGCAGCCACCACCTGACGCATACTGAGATGCTGTTGTCGCGCTCGCTCCTGAAACACCAGATATTCAGTGATCCCAGCGAAGCTAAATAATAGCAAAACCAAAACGGCCCACTGCCAACGAAACAAAGGTCTAAATTTTACTTTCATGCGATGTCCTGATACTGGATCGATGAACGCGCAGCAAGGCGCTATGACAACCTGCTGAACAGACTTGCAGGTTAATGATACACTTAGCCGAATTTTCCGGCAGATTAAATTTAGCAAGCGCGAGGAGCTTTTTGTGACCACACTAACTATCCAAACCCCTGACGACTGGCATTTACATTTTCGCGATGGCGATATGCTCAAAGAAACCGTCGCCGCCACCGCTCGCTGCTTTCAACGCGCGGTGGTCATGCCAAATTTAATGCCGCCTATTACCACTGGCGCCTTGGCGAACAGCTATCGTGAGCGAATTTTAGCTGCCCGGCCGCAGGGCAGTACCTTTGAACCGATCATGACAATTTACCTCACCGATCAAACCACCCCACAAGACATCGCCGATGCCAAAGCTGCCGGTGTGCTAGCGGCGAAACTTTATCCGGCAGGCGCCACCACGAATTCACAATCTGGGGTGTCGAGTTTAAGCAGCTTGTACCCAGTACTCGAAGCGCTGCAACAACACAATATGTTGTTTTTAGTGCATGGTGAAGTGACCGAAGCCCACGTCGATATTTTCGACCGTGAAAAAGTATTTATCGATGAGCATTTGTCGCAAATTGTCGCGAAATTTCCAGAACTTAAAGTAGTACTTGAGCATATCACCACCGCCGATGCGGTAGAGTTTGTCAGCAACAGCTCGGCCAAAGTAGCCGCCACCATCACCCCACAACATTTATTATTAAACCGTAACGATATGCTGGTCGGTGGCATTCGGGTGCACAACTACTGCCTGCCCGTACTCAAGCGTAGCACCCATCAACAAGCGCTGCGCGCGGCTGTAAAAAGCGGTAATCCCAAGTTTTTCCTCGGTACCGACTCTGCGCCACACGCCAAACACCGCAAAGAAACTGCCTGCGGTTGCGCCGGTTGTTACAGTGCTTGGAGCGCCATTGAACTGTACGCGCAAGTATTTGAAGAGCTTGATGCCTTAGATAAATTCGAAGCGTTCGCCAGCCACTATGGCGCCGATTTCTACGGCTTAGCACGTAACAGCGGCACCATCACGCTGGTCAAAGAAAGCTGGCAAGTCCCAGACGAAATCACCCTGCCGGACGGTCTGCCGATAGTGCCGTTTTTCGCAGGTGAAACTCTAGCCTGGAAACTTAAAATCTAGCGCAACCACTGCGAAGCTTGCCAAGCCCCCCCTTTGGTTTGGTTGGGTTTGGTTCGCTTCGCAGTAGCATGATGCCGACTTTTTTCCCGGCGGACTGACAAAACAAAACACCCAGCCCACACCGTATAAAATGGCGGCACATTGACTGCACACATTGACTGCACACATTGGCCGGACAATGGATGTAAAATGGCTGCACCACGTTGAGTAGCCAGCGATCCGCACTAAATTGCTCAATTTTTGACTAATCAATTGATAAAAGAAACAAAGCCGGACTTTGCGGCTGGACAACCACCACAAGGCACAATACAATGCCCACCGTCGTGCACCCGTAGCTCAGCTGGATAGAGCGCTGCCCTCCGGAGGCAGAGGTCCCGCGTTCGAATCGCGGCGGGTGCACCATATAAATCAACCACTTAGGGGCAACTCAAGTGGTTTTTTTATGCCTGCAATTAAATTGCTAATGCCTCCAACAAAATGTGCGAAATTTTGTTCCTTGTGAGCCGAAAGCTCAAGGAGATTGGGTACTGATTTATATAGCTTGGTATCTTCTATGTGAAATCCTTTGCTTGGCAGGCAATTTACGAAGAAGAATTGAAAGCTCTAGCTGTCAATCAGCACCCAAAATTTTAACTAGCCACAATAATCACCGATAATGATGAATATATGTAGCCACTCACGCAATCATCATATATTCATCAATATGAGTGATTTTTATCAAGTTGATACTCAACGTATACGCAATTAATGTTGTCGTCTATGCCGGAAAACATGATGGTAGTTGTACCGGCACAACGTGAGCGATCTGGGTTTTGAACCACCAAAATGATGGGACATCACGATTACCATCACATATCTGCAATGTCTGGGCTGTCCAGAATTTGCATACTTTGCAAAACACTTAGCTGCCGGCTTTACCATAACGCTGTTTGATTTCTTGAATTGAGTTTTTAACCAATTGTTCTAGAACACTGATGTTAAGGTCAGCCAGCCGCTTGTCGTGATTTTTCGGCTGTGTTTAAGACGCTCCCATAGCAATCCTTTGGCATCAAGCAACGTCGACAAAGCGCCGAGTGGTCGCAAAAATCATCAAGGAACTTTTGCGCGCTCGAACTCTCCTAAGCATATGGCGTTATTCAGGAATTACTTATGAAATGGTTAAAAATGGCCGCTGCGGGTTGTGCGGTAGCCACTATTTTGTTCACCGCTTATCTCTGGTTTTGGTTTGACTTAACCGCCTTAAAAACCCAATTACAACAGACAGTGCAGCAGCAAACCGGCCGTACTTTGCAAATTGAAGGCGCGCTGGGCTGGAGTGTATACCCGCAGCTTGGTTTAACTTTTGACAAGCTCAGTTTGAGTAATCCGGCCGGGTTGACGCCGGCCACCATGTTGCAGATTGAACATGGCGTCGCCAAAGTGGCGTTATGGCCATTGTTGCGACAACAGGTCCACATTCAGCAGCTGTCCGTAGATGGTTTGGTTTTGAACTGGATCAGTACCAAAGACGGTCGCAGTAGCCTGGATGGACTGACACCTGCGACAAACAGCACCCCGCTGAACCCGACGGCAGTGGCCAACCCCGCCTCGCCGACTGCAGCGACGCCCTTCCCGCTCCAAAATCTGCAATTACAGCAGCTGGATCTGAGTAATGTCGCGCTGAATTTAGTAGCCGAAGGAAAACCCGCACAACAATTACTGCTGCAAAGTTTAACGTTAGACAATTGGCAAGCCGGGCAATGGGCCGAGTTATCGGCGCAGTTGCAGACCCAATTAGCCGATCAACGGCTGCAAACCACAGCGCAAATGCGCTTGCTGCTCAGTGCCGATGCCACTCATTTAAAGCTGGCCGACATCAACATCAGCGGTGATTTAGCACAGCAAGCATTTCAACTGCAAGCAGAGGGCGAATGGTCAAAAAGCCTGCAACAACTGCAGCTTAATCTGTCCAAATTACAGTTCAAAGACAGCATCGGTCATGGCGACCTGTTACTGAATACCAGCGCAGCAATACCAAAACTGACGGCCACGCTGCAATTTGACAGCCTCGACTTACGGCCATGGCAAACACCGACTAACACCAGCGCCGCGGACCCAACGGAGCCAACGGAGCCAACGGCCAAGGCTGCCGAACCCGACTTAGCGGCGCTTCGCACATTTGACGGCAAGATCAGGCTGTCGGTCAGTCAACTACTGAGCCATTCGCTTCACGCCGCCGATGTAAAGCTCAACATCAACAACCAACGAGGTGCGCTGGAATTGGAGCTTAGCCAAGCAAAATTACTGCAAGGAAACATCAGTGCCAGCGTGCAACTGGATAGCCGTAAAACCACCCCAAGCTATCAATTTCAGGCCAAACTGCAACAGCTGAAAATTCAGCCGCTGCTCGTGGCACTGGCCGATTTTGACAAGCTTAGTGGTTTGGCAGACTTGCAGGTAACCGGGCAAGGCCAAAGCTTGCAGATTGACAAGTTAACGTCGAAATTAACGGCACAAGGCCAGTTTCAACTAAAAGATGGCGCTATTGTCGGGGCCAATGTGGCGCAATTGATCCGCCAGTTCCGCGCAACGCTGCAAGGCGGTGACAACACGGAAGCGACGGCGCTTGGCAACCCACAACAAACCGACTTTACCAGTTTAACCGGCGAGTTCACGCTGGCCGATGGCCTGTTACAGCAAACCAATTTGCAACTGGCTTCCCCCTTATTGCGGTTATCGGGCGCTGGCCAAGTCCAGCTGAGCGAGCGGCAACTAGACTATCGGCTTAGCACGGCGCTGGTCAATAGCCTCAAAGGTCAGGGTGGTTTAGCCAAAGATCAGCTAGCCAGTGTCGATATTCCACTGCGCATTCATGGCGATCTTGCCCACCCGAAATACCAGTTGGATACAAAAGCATTGTATAACAATGAGCTGAAACAAAAGGTTGATGAGACCAAACAAGATCTCAAACAGAAATTAGCTGATAAGCTGCGTAAAAAGTTCGGTGGCGGTTAGGCGCCACCGATGAACACTGGCCTGAGCCGACCACACACTAGGCGTCACCACAGGCCTCACCAGAAGGGAGTATCAATGAAAACTTTGCAACTGGATATCGTCTCCGATATCGCTTGTCCTTGGTGCGCGATTGGCTTGGCCAGGTTAGAGCAGGCGCAGCAACAGCTCGCGACTGAGCTGACACTGGATATTCACTGGCGTGCGTTTGAGTTGGACCCCGATCCGCACTTAGTGCCGACGCCCATTTTACCGGCGTTGGCGAAAAAATATGGCCGCAGTGAAGCCGAAATGCAGCAAGCTCAATCGCAACTGCAGCAAATTGCCAGCGAGCTTGGGCTGAATTTCAGCAAGCTGGAGCAACGCTTTACTTGCAATACCTTTGACGCGCATCGTTTATTGCATTGGGCTGGGCGCACAGGCCAAGCCACACTGTTGAAAAAAGCCTTGTTTGATGCCTACTTTGGGCAAGGTTTAGCGGTATCACAGCCGGATGTACTGCTGGACGCCGTCGCCAGTGTTGGTTTAGACCGGGGCGCGGCGCAGATGATCCTACAAAGTGATCAATATGCCGACGAGGTCCGCGCCGAACAACAACAGTATTTGCAGGCCGGTATTCAGTCGGTGCCAGCTTTTATTATCAATCAGCAATATCTCATTTCCGGCGCCCAAGAAGCGCCCGTGCTGCTGCAAGCGCTGCGACAAATCGCCGAAAAAATGGCTTGATGTTTAGCTTTTCATGGCCTTGTAGGCGGCAAAATCGACCACGTTTGAGGGTAACCGCTGTTGTAAAAACAATGGGCCAAAACGCAGCATGGCATTGGCGATAAAACGGGGCGTTGGCACAAAACGCTCTTTTTTGCCCTGCACCGTGCGGCTGCTTTGGGTTTCATTAAATTGCAGCGATAATAAAAATAGCTGCTGATCAGACAAACCACGTTTGCCGGCTTGCTGTAGCGCATCTTGTAACCAGAATTCAAGTTGAGTGATTGAACCCTGTAGGCTTAAATCGGTATTTTTTACCCATTCAGTGCTAGGTGCCATCGACAAAAATAACTGATCTAATGCCGCCTGATCCGTCGTCGCTAAAATATTAGTTTGGCTCAACTGATAACCGACATGAGTTAAAAACAGCGCTTGTAGCTGCTGTGATAGCTCTGATTGTGTCAGTCTTAATGGCAACGGCAATATCAGGCAATAACGGCTATCTGCTTCAATCGCCAGCAAAAAACTTGGTTGGTGGCTCGGGCCTATTGGCGTAAAATAATGGCATTGAAACGCGACTTCGGTACTTGTTGACACCAATCGATGCACCCCGGCTTGCGCACCTTGCACGGTTGGCAGATGCGCTAACTCAGTTTTTAAATAACGTTTTAAATGATTGGTGCAGCTTAGTAGAAATTTCATACCCTATGGCCTGCTAATTTTTTTGCAGTGTAACAAGTGCCTTCGAGCCTGTAAAAACACTTTGCGGGTTACCAGCCCAGAAGCGACAATCGGCGACAATCAGCTATAACAAGCTCACGCGGGTACAGCATCACCTTGCATGCTGCAGTAAGTATTGACGCAGCACTAAAGTGCTATGGCGATAAAGTGAGCAGTAGGCGTAGTTTGTCGGTGACAAGCTAAAGGAGCTGCCCATGAAACTTTCGTACCCAACAGTACTTTTTTACCCAGCAATACGTTCTTACCCAGCAACACGTTCTTACCCAGCAACACTTTCTGGCCCTACAAAACCTACTTACCTCGGAAAAATTTCGCGCCAAATCACATCTGCGCTGCTGTTGGTTTGTGCAGTTGGTGTGATAAGCCCTGCCACGGCCGCTTGTGTTGATGCCGTGGTGTTGGTGCACGGCAACACGGCTACCCCGGCCAGTTGGAACAACACCTACAATTATTTACTCAGCCAAGGTTATAGCAGTAGCGATATTTACCGGCCAGATTGGGGCTCAAAAAGCTGTGCGGCTTGTAATGATCACAGTGGCAGCGAAGAAACTCCGGTACGCACCGCGCTGCAAACGGCGTTAGCCAATTCTTGTACCGGTAAAATTGATGTGATTGGCCATTCGATGGGAGCCACCTTAGCGGCGCAGCAAATTAATAAATTGGCCATTGCTGGCCAAGTCGATAGTTTTGTCGGTATCGCCGGTGCCTTTCGGGGGTTGCTCAGTTGTGGCGTGTATCCCTTTAATGTCTGGAGCACCACCTGCGGCAGCAATGGCTTGTCGGTCGCCAGCCCGTTCTTAGATAGCCTGTACGGCGTGCGCTTTGGGCAAAGGGTGTATTCAATTAAAAGCTACATCGACCAAGTGGTTTGTTCGACCGGAAGCTGTTTAGTGTATGGCGTGCATAGCAGCAGTATCTGGGGCGAAAATGCCACTTATAACGTCAGTACCGGCCATTTTGGCCTCCAAACGGACACCGCGGTGCAACAATATCAGTTGATCCGTTAGGCGCGATGGCTATGCCAGCTTCGGCGGTTGATCAAAATAACATCAGCCGTCGCCTTGCTGACGATAACGCTCTTTTGACCGTTCAAACGTAACGGTATACAACACAACTGCAAACGGGCCTGCCGTTTTGTCCGCCAGCAGCAGACTTATTTCCTGTACATCCACCAATTTTAACAACGGCAACCCGGGCACGGCGCGACCTCGATAACGGCCGGAAAAATCTGCCACCGCAAATGTATAGCGCTGCAACACCTTTGCCGTTTTAAAATCCGCCACATATGCCACACCTTGGGGAAGAGAAGCCGTTTTCAGCCGCAGCTGATAATCTCTGCCATCGGCTTTGAGTTGCAATCTCACCTGCTCAAAGGCTGCATCGGGCAATGCCTGTTGCAAACGAAAGGCTACCGAAGCAAAACCACCCTTGTTCGCCAAAGACAAATGCCCCGTAAACTGCACGCCCGCAGGCGCCGACAAGAGTGCAACCGAGCCCTGTGAACGCCCGCCCATGACGGTGTCATGCACCAGTGCCAGCTGGCTAAAATGATCAGCATTATAAAATTCTAGTGTGATGCCGTTCGATAATGAGCTTGCCATCGTTTCCTCGGTCAAAAATGCGAAGTGGGCCGTTACTTGGCCAGCGTGCATGATGCAAGCCAGCAGCGCCATGCTGCGAAAATAAGGATGCATGCAAAACCTAGTTTGTTTTTTTATCAGTACGCCGCCAGCAGGCCATTGGATTGCATGACCACAAAGCCCCTGCCACGCCAGCGCTCAATGCAACCACGCACAAGCCATGCGATGTCGCTATACCATGTCGCTAAACCATTCGCTATACCATTCGCGGTCAGGGGCAATCTAAACCCCATCACCCGCCGTATTACCAAATTCCGGCGCGCAACTGCCGAAGGGGTTGCGCTCTGGTAGGGCGGTTTTTAACAAGCTAGGGCCACCATAACGACTAATGAACACCATCAATAAATGCAATCAATAAACGCAATCAAGGTGTAGGGACTGTCTGATGACTTTGCAAGTTGTGTGGTTTAAACGAGATCTGCGCGTGGCCGATCATGAAGCACTCTACCGGGCTTGTCAGGCTGGCCCGACTTTATGTGTTTACACAATTGAAACTCAGTACTGGCAACAACCTGATGCCAGCAATCGACAGTGGCTATTTGTCCGAGAGGCGCTGGCTGATCTTGACCATCAACTTCAGCAACTTGGCGGCAAACTTGTGGTATTTCAGCACAATATTGAGCAGGTACTTGTTGATCTAAAAAACCTTTATGGTGCTTTTACCCTCCATAGCCACCAAGAAATCGGCAATTTATGGACCTATCAGCGTGACAAAGCTGTGGCGTTATGGTGCCAGCAACAACAGTGTGCTTGGCATGAATATAGCCAATTTGGCGTGGTGCGTCCGCTGACCAAACGCCAAGCTGCCTTTGCTGATTTTTGGCAAGCCTGGGTGGCACAACCGCAATTTGTCCTATCGACAGCCGCCGAGTTTGTCGTGCCAGCCGCGCTGGGGCTAACCGCCGCAGAATGGCCGCAGCAGATAACGCAAGAGCAATACCCCTGTCTTGGGCGGCAATTAGGCGGACGCCAACCAGGCCTAGCCGTTTTGCATAGTTTTTTAACGCAGCGCGGCGAATGGTATCGCGGCTCGATGAGCTCGCCGCTGACAGCTGAATCCGCGTGCTCAAGACTAAGCCCGTATTTGGCCTATGGCTGCCTGAGTTTAAGAGAGATCGCACAGTCGGCCGCAACCACGCGCTGGCATTCTTCGCACCGACGATGGCAGAAAAGTTTGGCTGACTTTTACCGCCGTCTCCAGTGGCATTGCTATTTCATGCAAAAATTTGATAGCCAATCCAGCATGGAACATCAAGCGCAGATCCCGGCCATGGCACAGTTAAATCGACCGTACGACCCACAAAAATTTGCCGCTTGGCAACATGGCAACACGGGTTGGCCGTTAGTCGATGCATGTATGCGTTATTTGCACCATCATGGTTGGATTAATTTTCGGATGAGAGCCATGCTGGTGTCGGTGGCGACTTATTCGTTGTCGCTGCCGTGGCAGCCGGTCGCCAGCTGGCTGGCGCAGCAATTTGTCGATTTTGAACCCGGTATTCACTACCCACAAATCCAGATGCAAAGCGGCCTGTCTGATCAGCAAGTACTGCGGATTTACAATCCGATCACCCAAGCATTTAATTTGGACGAGGCCGGTGATTTTGTCCGACGCTGGGTGCCTGAATTAGCGCAAGTCAGCACTAACTGGATATTTGAACCTTGGAAAATGCCGGCGAACATCCAAGCGCAAGTTGGATGGACGCGGGATTACTTTTATCCGGCGCCGTTAGTCGACTTCGAGTTCGCGCACCGTTTGGCAAAGCAAGAAATCACCCATCTTAGGGCGCAACATTCATTACCGCCGGCCAACAAGCATCACCACAGCACACCATCAACACGTCCATCAGCACCTCAATCAAACCATCACCCGCAAAGTGCTCATCAACAGCTGGATTTATTCTCATGATCTACACCAGCAACAGAACATAGCGCATCGGCACTCGGGTTGGGGCTGACAACTCAGCCCTGCATAGAATAATCTTCAGTCATCGCGCGTATTGCAAACCAAGCTGCACTGACGGCTTGTGTTACCGCCGCAGTAGCACTAAGCACAATGAAGTCAGTGACAAAAGTAAAAGATTGCGACATAAAAACAAGTTGACGCTGAGTAGAAAATTATAAAGTAGGTTATTTAGCAATGTCTTATGGCGCGACTTCCGGGTGGCCATAGCGCGAATATTAACAGGCACTGCGACTTGCACATGTATATCGCTAATCCAGTGCAGTTGGAAGAGGTTTGAACTCCCCTCTAACGCAGACTCTTAGAGTCAATACCTATCGTTAGATTGACGATGAACCATGACAAAAAACCATACATATTCTGCAGTAGTGTCTGATATAACAAAACGCCAGTCATCCAGACTGGCGGTTTTTTATGATGTCAATCAGCGATCAAAAGCGGTCAGCATTCATCACTTTGGTCCAGGCTTGAACAAAGTCACGAACAAACTTCTCTTTGGCATCGTCTTGGGCATAGACTTCAGCGTAGGAGCGCAGAATTGAATTGGAACCAAACACCAGATCAACGCGGGTGGCGGTCCATTTCACCGTGCCGGTTTTCCGATCGATAATCTGATACAGATTTTTACCGGCCGGTTTCCAGCTGTAAGTCATGTCAGTCAGGGTGGTGAAGAAGTCTGTGCTAAGCACCCCCACTTGATGGGTGAACACCCCATGCTGACTACCACCGTGATTCGCGCCCAACACCCGCATGCCACCCACTAACACCGTCATTTCACGTGCGGTTAAGCCCATCAACTGCGTACGGTCGAGCATTAACTCTTCCGGTACCGCGGCATAGTCTTGTTTTAACCAGTTGCGATACGCATCATGGATCGGTTCCAGCACCGCAAAAGAATCGACATCGGTTTGCGCAGCCGAGGCATCACCACGACCCGCCATAAACGGCACCTCGATGGCGATACCCGCAGCGCGCGCCGCTTGTTCTACCGCTGCCGTCCCCGCTAGCACAATTAAATCGGCCATGCTGATTTGTTTGCTCAGGCTCATATTTAACTGGGTTAAGGTGGTCATTACTTTTTGCAAACGCTCTGGCTCATTGCCCGCCCAGTCTTTTTGCGGCGCTAACCGAATACGCGCGCCATTGGCACCGCCACGGAAATCTGAACCACGAAAGGTACGGGCGCTATCCCAAGCGGTTGCTACCAGCTCAGACACGGTTAAACCGGTTGCCAGAATTTTTGTTTTTAAATCGGCGATTTCTGTATCGGTCAGTTGATAATCCACCGCCGGCACTGGGTCTTGCCAAATTAAATCTTCCGCCGGCACATCAGGGCCAAGATAACGGCTTTTTGGTCCTAAATCACGGTGGGTTAACTTAAACCAAGCGCGGGCAAATACGTCGGAAAAATAGGCCGGATCGGCATAGAATTTTTCAGAAATTTTGCGATAGACCGGATCCATTTTCAGCGCCATATCGGCGTCAGTCATCATTGGTTTACAACGAATAGACGGGTCTTCAACGTCGACCGGTTTGTCTTCCTCGCGGATGTCGACCGGCTCCCATTGCCAGGCGCCGGCCGGGCTTTTGCAAAGCTGCCAGTCGTAAGTAAATAACAGATAAAAATAGCCGTTATCCCACTGCGTCGGATGGGTGGTCCAAGCGCCTTCCACACCGCTGGTGACGGTGTCGCGGCCGATGCCACGGCTGTGGTGATTCATCCAGCCGAAACCCTGTTCGTGAATATCGGCGCCTTCAGGTACTGGGCCTAATTTCTCGGCATTGCCATTGCCATGCGCTTTACCGACCGTATGGCCGCCGGCGGTTAAGGCCACTGTTTCTTCATCGTCCATCGCCATCCGGGCAAAGGTTTCCCGCACATCAGCAGCCGTTTTTAGTGGATCAGGATTGCCATCAACGCCTTCCGGGTTGACGTAAATCAGCCCCATCATCACCGCAGCTAATGGGTTTTCCAGTTCACGGTTATCGCTGTAACGGCTGTGTTCATTGTCCGTTGGCGCCAACCAGGCTTTTTCCGAACCCCAATAAATATCTTTTTCCGGATGCCAGATATCTTCACGGCCACCGGCAAAGCCGAAGGTTTTTAAACCCATTGATTCATAAGCCATATTACCGGCCAAAATTATTAAATCGGCCCAAGACAGTTTGTTGCCATATTTGCGTTTAATCGGCCACAACAAGCGACGCGCTTTGTCGAGATTGCCGTTGTCTGGCCAGCTATTAATAGGAGAAAACCGCTGATTACCGGTGCCGCCGCCCCCACGACCATCGGCAATACGGTAGGTCCCGGCTGAGTGCCACGCCAATCGGATCATCAAACCACCATAATGACCCCAATCGGCGGGCCACCAGTCTTGGCTATCCGTCATCAATGTTTTTAAATCGGCTTTGACGGCGGCCAGATCAAGAGATTTAAAGGCTTCGGCGTAGTTAAAGCCAGCATCCATTGGATTCGTTTTACGGTCATGTTGATGCAAAATGTCGAGATTGAGCGAATTCGGCCACCAGTGCTGGCTGGAAGTTGCGGCTGAGGTATTGCCGCCGTGCATCACTGGGCATTTACCTTTGGTCGCTTGGGAGTTGTCCATGGTGTTGTTCCTTACATTATCAGTCAAAAAAGATGAAAAACTGCTATCACCGGTGCACTCCTTTAAAGATAGTCGCAAAATGAAATTCTCTAAATCAATTTTAATCACACAACTTAATCGCTTTTATCGATTGATAACAAACAAAAGGCCAAATAGCCGCGGTTTGAATGCGTGGACAAGACGTTCACAAATGGCAATCAGCCACCACTTGTTTGGCCTGACAAACGGTTTTTAATCAGCCAACAGTGCTTGCAGTTTATCGGCTAACTTCGCGCTCGAAAGCACACCGGCATGGCCGTCGACCAGCTGGCCATGTTCGTCAAACACCAGTGTCACCGGCAATGCTTGTTGCCCCAGCCACCGGCCCATCGCTCGGTTTGGGTCCAACCAAACGTCCGGAAACACCAAGGCTTGTTGTTGTAAAAATTGCGCGACCTGCTGGCGTGTTTCACCTTGGTTCAGCAAAATAAAGCGCCCTTGTGGGTATTGCTGCTGCGCTTGCATCAGCACCGGCATTTCCGCACGGCATGGCGGACACCAGCTGGCCCACAAATTCACCACGGTAAAGCGATGAGAAGCCGGCAGTGCTCCATCAGCAAAACGCCGCTGCTGCGCCTGCAGATCAAAAAACGCTATGGCCGGCCATTCAGACGGCAGCGGATGATAAAAACGATATACAGTGTAGCCGCCACCAATCCACAACATGGCGACCGGCACCGCCAGCAACAATAGCCGGCGTGCCGCCACCGTTTTATAAGCGTAGTGCATGAGCAAGATGGAAAACAGCAACACCAGACTGTAGCCATCAAAACCACGATCACGAATATCGATCAGCTGCAGCCATTGCCCCTGATATTGGCTTAGATGCTGCCCCACAAACACCAAGCGTGCCGCCAACAAGCTCAGCAGCAAACGCAGCAAAATTGCATCGGAAAATTCTGGCACTGCTATTTTTTGCAGCTGATTCAGCACGCTCATCAGCAGTAATGCCGACAACATCAATAGCGGCAGCAATGGCAGACTTAATCCAAATATATTCAAACTATCCATTCATTTTGACTCTGGTTACACCACTAAAAACAGCTGCTTACGTTTAACTTCTAACCCACTGACCATCGATGAAAAAGTGAGTACTGCGCGTCACCATTGCCTGTGAAAAGTATTGTTTGCTCAAGGTTAAGCACCGCAGCAATGAACCAATGAACCAATGAACCAATGAACCATTGACGACAACTAGCTGCTAGATGCAAAGGGGTTTTAAATGCACAAAAAAGGCAGGTGAATTAGTTTTTTAACCAAGCTCTGAGCTGAGTTTTTAAAAGCCCCGACCACCCGCTGTGGCCGAGGTTTTCAGTCGATATTTATTGCTCAGTCGCGTAGCCCGCATCAACCCAAGCCTGATAGCCACCTGCCACAGAAAATACTTGGCTAAACCCCATCTGCTGTAAGCTGAGCGCAGCTAAGGCTGAGCGCGCACCAGAACGACACATTAAATACACCGGTTGTGATGCAATCTCAGTCAAAGCGACGGCAGCGTCGCAGTGCGCCGCCACGGCCGGATGCTGATGTACTTTCATCTCCAGCATGCCACGTGGATAATTCACTGCATGATCGACCCGACCTTGCTGAAATTCATCCGGCTCACGCACATCAATAAAAATAGCCTGATGATTTTGCAGCACTGTTGCCAGCTGCTGCACCGTCACTTCACGAATTTGCGCTTTGGCCTCAGCGACCAGTTGTTGTGATGATTTAATCATAAGAGGATTCCTTTAACGAAAACTGTATTGCATCTAGCATCCAGTTTTACCGCAGTCGGCGTTGTTTTTCTAGCCGCTTCTGAAAAATCGGCAGCTTCTCCTTTAGTACTGCAGCTCTGGCATCAAAATAGTGACAAAAATACCAATAAATCACAATGCATTTACATCAGTGGTGGTATGATTAACCTACTTTGCACTGACCTATGATTTTTTTAGATGAAGTTACTCGTCAAAATTGCCATCGCGATAGTCGTTCTGCTAGTTACCTGGAACTACTGGCCAGGCTCTGCAAACACCGCTCTCGAATTTGGCAGCAACCACAATGTTGTGCCTGCAGCACAACCCGCTGCAACTGATGAAAAATCCCAGCCTGACAGCTCAGCGCCGCAGGTTCAGCCAACGGCGACAACAACTCAAACCAGCCCGGAACACCTTTGCAGTGCGCCTGATGCGCTTCAAAAATCTTTGCAGCAACTACAGCAACAGCGGGCGAGCCTTACCAATCAACTGATTGATGTGCATATTAAACTGGGCATTCAAAAGCCAGTGACACTGCAAGCTTTACAAGCTGTTGGCGGAGATTTGGAGGTGTTTCAGTTTCGACAATCGGCGCAAAAACAAAATTTTGCCCAGTTCAAACAACGATTACGGCACAGCGACATCGACAAAAATACTTTTTTTAGTGTTCAGACTGCCATCGCCAAACAGGATTACGATCAGCTATTTCAACTTATTCAACAACATCCCCCCTCTGACCGCCGGTATTTATTCACTCAAATGGAACTGAGTTTGCTCGGTCGGATTATTGTCGCTAACCCAGAAATCCCGTTTTCCACCATTCAGCAGTTTATCGATGCTGGCATTCAACCATTTATTGCCGATCTGGCCGCTTTTACTGCGCTCGATTTGCCATTGCCGCTGATCGATATGGTGCAGCAACACTTTAAAGGTGAATTGCACCAACAATGGCAAGATAACTTTCGCAGCTACAACTTAACCTTGTTGGCCGCTGAAAACGCCAGCGCCCCGCTGTTTGACTATTGGCGATCTTTAGGTATCCCGGCCAGTTTGCAGCCGCAGGCGCCCAATGCTTTTGATCTGATTCCATTGCCCACTTCAGAGCAGCAGTTGCAGCAACAACTAAGCAAGGTGCGCACGTTATTGGCCGCAGGGATCCTGCCGCGAGCGGCTGATGTGCGAAGCCAATGGCTTTTGCTATTGCCGGAACAAGAAGCGCAGCAACTAAGTGAGTTATTACAACAACAACCGGAACTGCTCGTTGAAAAAGAGGGCCCAGACACGACACAGCTAGAAGCCCTGCAGCAAGTGCAGACTGAATTTAACCAGCTGCTGCAACAAGTTGCGGCTTGCCCAAAAGCTCAGCAATGGCCGATTGGCATTGCAACAGTCAGGGATTTACCAGAACGGTATTATCTTAAATTTCTCAAGAACCAGCAGCAATCATCTCAGCGGATGAAAGATTTAACTGACCAAGATTTAGCCTCCGCGAGGCAAAGTGCTGAATTATTTCAGAAGAAAGATTGGCAAGGTTTGAAAGACCTGATGCTACAACAGCCAGAAATGTCTGCAGAAGATACAAACTTTACAGTCATGATGTTTATGATGATATTTGATGCAAGCGAACAAGATTTGCAGCAGTACTTAAGCAACTTCAAGGAATTAAGCAGTGAACATGTGAAACGCTTATCTGAAGTGGCGTCGCCAGCACACCGAGCAGTGTTTAAAGCAGCCGGCTTTGAATTGCCTTATAACGCGGAAGCAGCAAAACGTTTTCAGCAGCAACAGGCGATAAAGCAGCGAAAGGAACGAGCAGAACAACAGCGCTCGGGTTCAAAGCAGCAGTAAATAAAAAAGGTGCTGGTTTTCACCAGCACCTCAACAGGCTGCCTGCTCAAATTTACGATGTAATTGCTCAGGCGTACTCGCTCAATCTTATAACTGCGCCTGTAAATAATTTTGTAAACCAAACATCTTAATTTGCCGCAGTTGCTGCTCTAACCATTTCGCATGGTCGTTTTCGGTGTCATCCAGCAATTGTTGCAACATCGCGCGGGTGACAAAATCTTGCTGCTGTTCACAAAGCGCCATGGTTTTTTTCAGTAAAGCGCCAACGGCATATTCCACGTTCAGGTCATTTTGCAGCATCGAAGGCACATCTTTACCCACTTGCAGACCATCGCGGGTCACCATATCTGGTGTGCCTTCGAGGAATAAAATCCGTTCGATAATCAGTGAGGCGTGACCTTTTTCATCTTCCACTTCGTGGTCGATACGGGTAAATAGTTTGTCGAGGCCCCAGTCTTTGTACATTCTTGAATGGATAAAATACTGGTCCATCGCGCTTAATTCATTGGCTAGTAAAACGTTCAGTGCATCGATAATTTGTTGTTGGCCGTGCATGTTTTATTCCCCTACTTTCGATTGCAGGTAATTTGGCAGACCCATCACGCCAATCTGATATTGCTGCGCGTTGATCCAATCGATATGTTCTTCTTCATGTTCCAGAATTTCCACCAGCATTTCGCGGCTGACGTAATCTTGGTGCTGCTCACAAAGCGCAATCGCTTGTTTCAGCAATGGCAATTGTTCCTGCTGGAAATCTAAATCGCACTGCAGCATCTCTTCGGTATCTTCGCCAATACGTAACCGGCCCAGCGCTTGTAAATTGGGTAAACCTTCTAAAAACAATACCCGTTCAATCAGTTCATCTGCTTGTTTCATATCGCGAATTGATTTTTTGTAGCAGGTATTGTTGAGCTCAGCTAAGCCCCAGTTTTTATAAATGCGGGCGTGTAAGAAATACTGATTGATGGAGGTGAGTTCTGAAGTCAGCACTTCATTGAGCACACTGAGAATAGCGGGATGGCCTTGCATGGCTTAGCTCCTTATTTTGAAACCGGATTGGGCACAGTGAAAGCGACAGCTGTGTATAAAAAGTGTCGCGGCAATTGTTGACCATTTTAGTCAACTGACGCTGAAAGTCGAGCATTACCAGCCAGAAATACGAATAAAATCATACACATGCAATTGAGAACGCTTCGCTTTAACACCAGAGTTCTTGTTAGTTTTTGTATCTGAATGATTGACAGGAAAAACCTTCAGTAGATCAACCGGCTAGCGGTCTGATACATTTTTCAGGATAAAGTGCATCTGACTACTAGCCGGGTATATGACAGCCGCTCGCCGACAACTTGCCCGTAGTAAAACGCGATTTAAGCGTCAGCTTTCACCGACAATTGCCGCAACCGGTATAGATCGCGTCCCACTTCGTAGAGGCAAAATAATCCGGCAAACAATAAAATCCCACGCAACACCCGGTTCAAACCGTCAATAGTCACCAATGTTGGCAAGGGGTTTTCGGTGCCCACCAACACGGTGTGCCAGGTCCACAACGCCAGAAAGCTGATGCAAAACAACAGGTTTAACACCACGTTGATACTCAGCGTAAGCTGGGTCCAAAAGGGCCGCAGCACCCAGCATAAATTGGCAATCACCGAGACCACTAAAAACGCAGAAATCCAAGGCACCCATGGTTGTACTGCCGGAGCAAGCATGACTCTGGTACTGGCCAAAGTTTCCGCCGACATCCACAGCGACGGCCACAACATCAGCAGCAAAAATGCCGAAGTCGTCAAATCGGTCAGTAAATCGGTGGTACTCATCTGCTGCCAAGAGCGGCTTACCGGCGGTAAATCCTGCACCCGCCATTGCTTCGACAGCAACCAGCTCTGGTCGGCCCCACTTGCGCTATACGAATAAAACACCAGCGTCACCACCACAAAAGCAGTCGCGGCCGTCTCCAAAAAACCAAATAATAACTGCAATAAAAACTGCAGAATTTTAAAATAATCTGCTTGCAGCAACGCCATGCTACTGCTAAGGCACTGCAGCAAAAAAATCAAACCAAACACATAGATCAGCGTTTGTTTGTACATCGGCATCAGCTCCGAGCTGACCAAAGGCGTCGGGGGTACATATTGCACTGCCACTTGTCGCGGGTGCCCCCATTGCTGCAAAGTCGTCGCCACCTCCTGTTCGGTCAGCGGCCGGCCTAGTTCATCCTGTTGATTTTCCAGCTGATCCAGCAAATGCGAGTTTAACTCGCGGCCGATGTCAGCTCGTTTATCTTCAGGTAAATAACGTTGCACTGCGCTGATATAACGATCCACTAGTTCCATTATTGTTTCTCCAGTAAGTTGCCAAGTGCGCCGTTGAGCTGTTGCCATTCATCGGTCAGTTGCTGCAAAAGTTCGCCGCCAAGCGCTGAAAGGTGGTAATAACGACGTTCACGCCCTTCGGCTTGTTGCCATTCGCTGTCCAGTAAACCTTGTTCCGCCAGCCGACGTACCAGCGGGTATAACGTGCCTTCATCGATGTCGATGCCAGCGTCCTGCAATTGTTTGCGCAGTGAATACCCGTAATGTGGTTGCTTCAGCGATGACAACACCGCCAGCACCAGCACCCCACGGCGCAGCTCACCGCGCATTTTGTCCAATCTGTTATCGGTCATCCGTATTTCTTCCTTGCTGCCATGTAAATGGTGCCGATCATTTTCCCATCCCAGATCGCCACTTTGTTGAAGGAGATTAATACTGTACGCCACATACTATGCGATACACAGCAAATACTATGTGCCGTACAGTAATAAAGCAAGCTCTGGTGGAAAAAAAGCAAAAAAACGGGGTCCGCATTGGCTGCGGACCCCGCCGATGTCAAGCCGCCGTGGCTTGCGGGCTTGCACAGTGATGCACTCGCGATCGCTGCTGCGAGAGGCATTTGTGAGAGGTATTGCGAGAGCTGTTGTGAGCGCTGTTGTGATAAGTGCCGCGAAATTTAACCGGCTTTAAACAGCGGCAGCAGCTGTGGCGCAAAAGCGGATAACGCCGGAAATATTTGCCGGCGCTGGCTGTCCGATAAACCAAACCAACTGGCGAGACTCGCAAACAACTGCACATTAGCAGTGGTTGGGATCATCCGACCGCCGCCCACATCAAGCGCTGAACCAAGCCGCTGCTGTAATAACTGGCCGTAAATTTCCCCGCCCTGCACCGCCCCGCCTAGCACCAACTGGTTGCCCGCCCAACCATGATCGGTGCCATCGCCGTTGGACGATAAAGTGCGGCCAAAATCTGACATGGTGAACGTTGTCACTTGCTGCGCTAAACCAAGTTCAGCGGTCGCCTGATAGAAACTGGCTAAGGCCGCACTTAAGTTCCCTAATAACGCCGGATGCACGGTGTTTTGGTCATCATGGGTATCAAAACCGCCCATTCCAACAAAAAACACTTGTCGGCCAACGCCAAGCGTCGCTTGCACACTCATCAGCCGAGCGACCATTTTCAGTTGTTGTGCCAGATTACTTCCAGATGCAAACGACGTGGTCAGTGTCGGCGCCTGGGTTAGTGCGTCCGCTACAATCAGACTACGCGCCTGCGCTGCACTGTTCGATTGCGCGTACAAATTCGCCAGCGGATGCGATTGTGACGCCAGCAATGATGATTGTAAGTTTTTCAGCAGCAACGCCCGACTGCTATTGCCAGCATGTGCCGATAAACTTGGCACACCATTGGCCGACATACCAAAGGGCTGCAGCAATTGTCCACGTTGCCATAAATTGGTACCGGATAAACTGATACAACTGCTAAAATCCGGGCTGCTGTGGAGCAGCTCCAACATTTGCGCGCCCCAACCCCGATCAAAACTCTGCGGCTCTTGCCCGCGCATCCAAGTTGCTTGTTGATCGTTGTGCGAGTACAAATTTTTTGGCAATACAGCATTGCCTTGTTGTATTTGAACTTTGCTGGTGGGTTGTTGCAATGCGCCGACACCACTGACAATCGCCAGTTGCTCGGCGCTAAATAATGGTTGCAACGGCGCCAGTGCCGGGTGTAAGCCAATGCCATCATGGACCGCCGTTTTTGGACTGATCGGCAGCGCGCCAGTCACCGCAAGACTCTGCCGCGCCGCGATATAGTCTGTCCGGCTGTCGCCCGTCAACGGCACCAGCATATTGGCCGAATCATTCCCACCAAACAAAAATACACAGACCAGTGCTTTGTAGTCTGTGAGGGGGGCGGACTGCGCCGCCAGCGCTTTGCTCATCGCCGTCAGTTGTAACGACGATAATGCTGCAAGGCCAAGGCTGCCTTGCAGCACGTTTTTTAATAATTGCCGTCTGGATTGCTGTTGCATCATTAGGCCCCTAGCGCTGAACCGCGTATTGCGGTGAAATTAAAATGAAATAGAGCATGGCAGCCGCTTGCTGTTCAGCACTGAGTCCGGTTAAACCAGTGGCCAGTTCAGTCAACGTTTGCCTGAGTGGCAGCGGCATATCGCCAGCCAGTAGCACTAAAGCGTAGTGATCCAACAAGGCCGTGAGCCCTTGTTGGCGAAGCAAATCGGCATAGGGTTTAAAGCGGCCCAACATCTGATATTGCCCCGGATTATTGGCGGCTTCAAAAATGCTTTGAAAAGTTTGGCTATACAAATGGTTTTGCAGATTAAGCGCATTGCTGTCGGTAACAATCTGCTGCTCCGGCGCCACTAAACCAAGTTGTTGTAATTCAGTGGTCGGTGCATAGTCCGGGCGGAAAAAATTAAATACCGACGGTGATTGCAGCGGTGCTTGGGCGTGGCTATCGGCCAGCGTGAACGTATAAATATGACCACTTGGTGACGCAGATTGTAATAACCGCCAGACGTGACTAGTTTTGAGCAATGGCTCACGCAGTTTGCCAAAACTACTGCTTTGTGCGACATCACTACGCCGCGCTTCGTCATCGAGCAAAATTGCCATCACCACCGCGGACATATCGCCACGCTGCTGCTGACCATTATCCGCAAACACGGCGCTGACCCGCGCCACATAACCCGGCGTTGGGTTCGAAGTGACCAAACGCTGGATCAATTGTTTGCTGATAAAAGGCCCAACATTGGCATGTCCAGCTAAATTGTCTAACGCTTGGGTTAAATCTTGCTGCGCCGTTTGGCCGGCAGGTAACAGCACATTGTTAAGCAGCTTTTTCTCGTTACTGGCGTGAAAATCGGCAAAGGCAATCATCGGATTGATATAGTCGGCGCGGGGCCGGTCGAACCGCACGGTGCCGGCACTGGTCCAGCCGGTAAATACATGGGCAAAACCTTCAATAATGCTTTGATCATAACTGGGGATGCTTTGGCCGTTCTGATCGAGTTTGGGCCTGCCATCTAGCTCCAGCTGCACCAAACCGATGCTAAATAGCTGCATCACTTCCCGCGCGTAATTTTCGTCCGGCCGAATATTACGCGCCACGTCCGGTTTTTCATTTCCCAGATGACTCAGATACACGCCCATCACCGGCGACAAGGTGACTTTCTCTAGCAGTTGCCGATACTGACCCGTGCCATGTTGTAGTAACAAGTCATAATAGTTGGCGATCGCAACCGGCTGATTGTTCAGGCCATTGCCTTGATCTGACACCACCATAATTTCCGACCAAGCAAATGCCAGTCGTTGCCGTAATTGATCTGGCGCGGTTAATGCTATCCGCCACCAGCTTTCTAGCCGGCTAATGGCTGCCGGCCGGTCTTGGCCAACCGCGTTTTCCAGTTTATCCGCGTGGGTGGTTACCGGTAACGCGAGTTGTTGCATCACCCACTGCTCCGCACTTTGCCCAGTGGCTTTGCTAATATCGGCCGCTGTCGGTCCAAAACTGGCTTGTTGTAACAAACGTGCTGCTTCAGTGGCGGTCATTGATGACGGCTTAATTAAAACTTGTACCGTATCACGCGCCGTCAAACCACCGGCATCTGTCACTTCCAACTGAAAGTTGAAGGTTGTACTGCGATAAAGCTCTGGCGCAAAAAAATCAGCGATCGCCTGATTGTGGTTACTTATGCTAATCGGCGGCCCACTGAGTTGGCTCCAGCGGTATTGCAGCACACCGCTTTCGGCGTCTGTCGCACTGCCCGTTAAAGATACTTTCGCCTTGGCAGTGGCCTGAATATCAGCGCCGGCCATCGCAATAGGTGGCTGATTTGGTGCCACCACCACCGGAGCTGTGATTGGGGCTGGTGCAGCGCCTTCACCGCCACCACAAGCCGTTAACACGAATAACCACAGCAGCCACCATGGGCGGTGGCGCCACCGTTGTTGAAAACTAATCCGTTGGATATACATCGTTACTCCGCAAAACTTATCCGTTGGCCATAACCATAGTAAATGGCGTATGCGATCGCCAAGCCTGACGCGTAAAGGTTAAGTAAAGTTTCGAAATAACGCATAGCCATTCGTCGCCTTGCTAGCCAGCCGCTGGCGCAATATGGTAAAACTAGCGTTATAGATATTTTCTCGCTTTTAGCCTCTGCATAGCAGCCTCAGGATCACGATGAATACCACTCAACCTGCCGCAAAAAAATCCAACGGTTTACTTGGCAATCTGATTTTCAACATTGCATTACCAGTCATTATTCTTAGTAAATTCAGCACTGAACAGTACCTCGGACCCGTTTTGGGTTTAATAATAGCGCTCGCTTTTCCGGTGGGTTATGGCCTGTGGGAGCTACTCAAATCTGGCAAAGTGAATTTCTTTTCCGTGGTGGGTATTATCAGTGTGTTGCTCACCGGCGGTATGAGTTTGCTGCAACTTGATCCGAAGTATATTGCGATTAAGGAAGCCGCAGTGCCCGGCATCATTGGCTTGCTGGTGTGGTTTAGCCAGCACAGCAAATTTCACCTGATTAAAACGTTACTGGAAAACGCCCAGCTGCTAAATATGACCAAGCTGCACCAAGCACTTGAAAGTAAACAGCTAATGCCACAATTTGAGCATAAATTAAATGTCACCAACCAGATGCTGGCTGGCTCATTCTTTTTATCATCAGTGCTGAATTATCTGCTGGCGAAATGGATTTTAGTCAGCCCGCCCGGCACGCCGGCTTATAACGAAGAGCTGGGTACCATGACTGCCCTGAGTTACCCGGTTATTGCACTACCGAGCATGGTGCTGATGATGGCGGCAATGTGGTACTTGTTTACTCAAATCAGTAAGTTAACCGGCGAAGATATCGACGACTTCTTGCAATAGCGTGCGCAAATAAAAAACTCACCACGTTAGCGGTTACTGCCTTACGCCGAACGAGCCTACATCAGAAGGGCTCACACTAGGTTGTTAGCCGCGCCGGTATTTGGCTAAACTTTGATTAATCAGCGCTAGACAGGCCGCAGTGATGGTTTTTTTACTCAACATCAAATGGATATCGTCACGATACAGTTCAAATGGCAGCACCGACAGTTGCTGATAAATAGGGTGTAGCGCAAAACGGACTTTGATTGAGACTTGATCGGCTAAAGTGAAATCGGCCCGCTGGTTCAGCACTAACGCCAGCCGCTGCTCTGCATCAAAAATGGCCACCAATCGATTCTGTACTGACGGCTGCTGCTTTAACTGTTCAAATTCGACACCATAAAAACCAATAGGATTGACCGTACCGGCTAATTTACGGCTGGCTAAGTACAAAAACGCAGTTTTGGTATTCAGTTCCGGATAACGTTGTAATAGCAACGGATGCACAATGACGACCGTCACTTCTTCCCGATAGGAGGTGCTGAACCACGCGATTTTTGCCCGTTTATCGGTGTAGGAAGCGCCGAATAATAAATCTACTTTGCCAGCAGCCAGATCATTGAGTGCACGCGACTCTGGCATGTACAGAAGTTGCAGTTCACTGCCGACATCTTTACTCACTTGACGGAGCAGCTCGATATCGCTGCCGGCCACCTTGCCCTTTTTGACTTCAACGTATGGCAACCAGCTGCTGTTATAGGGCAGTCGCAATTGCGGCGGACACTGCGCCGACAACGCAAAACTGCCAAAGAGCCCCCATTGCCATAACCCGACCGCCAACCACTTTTTACAGCCAGAATGCATCATGATCTACCTTTTAGCTCTTTGTAAATCACTATAGCTAACGCTGGCGTGCGTGGTGTTATTTTTGCGTATCTGCCGCTGGTTTCAGTGCTTGCGCGAAACGGCCAAATGCAGCTGTTAAATCGGCAATTAAATCGGCGGGATCTTCCAAGCCAATATGCAAGCGGATTAAAGGGCCAGAATAAGGCCAGACCGTGGCAGTGCGCAGCGCTTGGACGTTTAAGTTGGCGATAATCAGACTCTCATACCCGCCCCAAGAAAAACCCATTTTAAAATACTGCATCCCTTCAATAAACGCAGCTATCGCTGTGGCATCACCTTCTTTGAGCACCAACGAAAACAAACCATTGCTGCCGGAAAAATCTCGAAGAAATTCGGCGTGGCCAGGGTTGTCCGGTAGTGCTGGATGACGGATAAACGCCACTTCCGGTCGCTGCTGCAGCCATTTCACTACCTCTAGTGTATTTTTCTGATGTTGCGCCAGACGCACACCAAGGGTGCGCAAGCCACGCGCGGCCAAATAGACGTCATCCGCGGACGCGCAATACCCCATCAAGTAACCGGCTTCACGCAGTTGTGGCCAATGTTGAGCATTGGCGCTCGCCGTCCCCAGCATGACATCAGAATGACCGACAATATATTTAGTCGCCGCCTGAATCGAAATATCGACGCCATGCTCAAACGGCCGGAACAATAAAGGTGAGGCCCAGGTGTTGTCCAACATCACCACAATGTCGTGTTGTTTTGCCACCTTACAAATGGCCGGTACATCTTGCACTTCCATCGTCAGCGAACCTGGTGATTCCAGAAAAATCACTTTGGTATTGGGTTTGATGAGCTTTGAAATACCCGCGCCAACCAGCGGATCATAATACGTCGTATCAATCCCAAGGTTTTTCAAAAGCTTATCGCACAAGCCACGGGTTGGCTCGTAGGCGTTATCGACCATCAGCAGATGATCACCGGTTTTCAAAAATGCCAGCAAAGCACCACTAATCGCTGCAGCACCACAAGGATACAGCGCACAACCGCTGCCGCCCTCCAATTCGCAAATCGCATCACTAAAGGCAAAATGAGTCTGAGTGCCACGTCGGCCATAATAAGGCACCTGATCACCACGATGTACCGTGGCATGTTTGAGCTCGTTCATGGTGTCAAACACAATAGTCGACGCCCGCACCACTGGCACATTAACGCTGTAACCGGTCCACTTTTTGCTGCGACCGGCATGAATAATTTTACTCGCGACTTTCATTGATACACTCCAGACATCCAGATGGCTTCATTCTAACCAGACTATGTACCTTTGTCGCCTGTTAAAACAGCACTTGCGCATAGATAGACGCCGCAACAGACGGCAGTTATAGCGGTGAAAGCGTAAATTCGACACGTCCCAGTTGCTCTAACTTTCGCCGCAGGTGTTCATTCGACGCCCTTCACAATGCCGAGTGTCGTGCTTCGTTTCATGCCCCGACTCAGGTAAAATGCCGGCCAAACTTGCCTGCCTCGAGCACAATCCATGTCTTTTAACGCCTTATACACTGATTTATCAAGTCATTATGACTTGATGTGTGCCGACATTGATTATCAGACGCAAAGCGAAGGCGCGCGCAGGCTGCATCAGTTTTTTGGCAACGGCGGCAAAAGCCATCTTGATTTGGCCTGTGGTACGGGACCACATATTCAACACTTTCTGGCCGCTGGATATCAGTGCAGTGGCCTTGATTTAAATCAGCCGATGCTGGATTTAGCACAACAACGTTGCCCACAAGCCCAATTTTTACAGCAAAACATGTGCGACTTCACTATCAGCGAACCGGTTGATTTGATTACCTGTTTTTTATATTCGCTGCATTATGCTGGCGACACTGCGCGCTTAACTGCCTGCATCAACCGGGTGTGGGCGGCGTTAACCGCCGGTGGTGTGTTTTGTTTTAATGCGGTTGATAAAGACAAAATTGATAATAGCGCCTTGGTGCGCCACAGTGCCAGACAGTTACAAAGCGAATTTGTATTTGAATCAGGCTGGCACTACGCTGGGCACGGTGACCGACAAAGTTTGACCCTGAGTATTGCAAAAACCGACGATGGCATTACGCAGCGCTGGTCTGACACACATCCGATGGTTGCGGTGAGCTTTCATCAGTTACGGGCGTTGCTGGAACCGGCCTTTGAAGTGATTATTCTGGCACATGACTACGAAAAAATAGTGCCTTGGGATCAACAATCCGGCAATGCGCTGTTTATTTGCATCAAGCATGCGCCGCTATCATAAAGCGCTGACGGCGATCTCAGACGACAAGAGCCAAAGCATCCCATTGATGGGCAGCGATATGCGGCAATGGACGGCAACAAGCGATCACCGATTGACTCCCATTGACTCCCATTGTAACTTTACTGAAAATCAGTAGTTAACAGGGAATGTAAAAAGATGCTCAGAAGGACAGTAAACACGATACGCCAGCCGTGGTGGTGCTTTGCAGCAGTTATCATGCAGCTAGGATTAGTTGGATGTGGTGGTGGCGGCGGTAGTGATAATGCACCTTCGACGCCAGCTCCGGTAAAGAATCAAGCCCCCGTTATTGGCAACAATGTGTTTAAGCTGTTGGAAGATAGCAGCCTGCAACAACAAATCCTCGTCACCGACGCCGAAAACGACCCGCTGACTTTCAAATTAATCAGTAGCGCCAATGCATCGGGCACCGTCGCACTGCAGGATGACGGACGTTTTGTTTATCAACCCGCACCAGATTTTGCCGGCGAAGCGCATTTTTCATTTAGTGTCAGTGACGGCAAAAATGCGGCCGTGCCAAGTGACGTGAAATTAATTGTCGAAGAGGTGAATGATTTACCCAAAGTCAGTGCGCAGACGTTTTACAGCTTGGAAGATCAGGAATATACCGCGCAACTGGTTGCCACCGATGTCGACCAAGATCACCTACGTTTCACCTTATTGAGTAGTCAGCCCACCGCCAGCGGCGTCACAGTCAGCGAAACTGGCATACTTAGCCTCAAGCCAGTGGCTAATTTTAACGGCAACATCAATTTGCATTTGCAAGTGACCGATGGCAAATCGACCGCAGTTCCATTTATCACTGACATTGTGGTCGCGCCGGTCAACGACGCTCCTGAGCTGAAACTCGAAGCCTTACCAGAGATCCTTGAAGCCGGCGTTAGCTACCCGTTAAAACTAACAGCCACCGATGTTGATGGTGATGTACTGAGTTTTAAAAACTTAAATCCGGCGGCGTTTCACATCGATTTTAACCAAAACCCAATCCAGCTGACCGTGTTGCCTGCAAGTCAGGCCACCCAACAACAAGTACACATTGCGGTCAGCGATCCCTTTGGAGCATCGCATCAGCAACAACAATCAGTACTTGTTACCTTGCTAAATCCGACGGGCATGGGCAGAACCTTGGTCGGTCAGGTGCAAAGTAACCGCCTAAATTTGGTGATTGTCGGCGATGGTTTTACTATCGCCGAACAAAGTAAATTACGTGCTGCGGCAGTAAAATTCAGTAAAGTATTTTTTAACAGCAAAGAGATTGGGACACATCAGGAGGGTTGGAGCTTACATGTTCTGGATGCCCATTCTGCCCAAAGCGGTGCCGACGACCCGTCGACCAATACCACTGTAGACACCCTATTTGACGGCAACTTTGGCTGCGCTGGGGTCGACCGCCTATATTGTGTGAACAGCAATAAAGTATTTAATTATGTGCTACAGCATTACCCGCAATTTGATTTTGTGCTGGTAGCCGGTAACAGCAGCAAATATGGTGGTTCTGGTGGCAACGTGTCGACTTTCACATTGCATGAGCGAGCCACCGATGTAGCCATTCATGAATTGGGGCATACGTTCGCACGGCTTGCCGATGAATATGTTGAGGAATCTTCGGCGCCCATCTATCTGCCGTCCTATTGCGAAAGCTGTTTCGCCAATGTCACTCAAGAAACCAATTCAAATCTGATTAAATGGCGACACTGGTTTAGCGATCCAGCGAACATTCCGAAGCTTCCTAAGCAAGCGGGTGTCGGTCTATTTGAAGGGGCTTTTTACCATGCGAAAGATTTTTACCGGCCAAAAGACGATAGTTTTATGCTGACACTGGGCGCTCCCATTGGTGAGGTCAATGGTGAAGCGTGGGTCAATCAGCTTTATCGTACCATTGGTATGTCGTTTGACCACCAACCGGCCCATGCCAATGTCGTGCAAACACGCGGCCAACCGCAGCAGTTTTCAATCAACCTCACAGTTGGTCCTGCGCAGCAACATGTCCAATGGTTATTGAATGGGCAGCCCTTGGCACAATTTGACAATAAAACGAGTATTCATTGTTGTCAGGATCAACAGCAAAATTATCAGTTAACGGCGGTCATTTCCGATATCAGTGGTTTAATCAAAGCGCCAGCGCTGAAAAACAAAGAGGTACAATGGCATGTTCAGATCCAATAACACCGTCCAACAATTGCTGAGTCCGCTGCTGTTGAGTCTGCTGGCGTTAACGCCCGTACAAGCTGCTGAATTTTGGGTAGTTCAGGTTGGATTTGATGCCAACGGCACCGAAATCCAACAAGTACGGCCGCTCGAAATCGCCGCTGGACAACGGCGCGCCGCGCAACCCACCCACGATGGCGCCGTCGTTGTCAGCTTGAGATCCGCCGAGGGTGATATTTTACAGCAGCTTTTTATCGACGATCCGCGGGTGATTAGGGTGCCGATGGCACCGGGCAGTGCGCAAGGCCATCAGTTTGTCGTGCAGGAAAAAGGAGAGTTCACATTGATCTTGCCCGCACAGCCCACCGCGAGCACGCTGCAGTTACAATGGGCCGAAGTGCCTGGTCAGCCAACACAACAACAAAGCCCCACTCAGCAGCTGTCGTTGCAGCAATTCGCCAAAGAACTGCAGTTGCAATAAAACCGCGACGACTTGGCCGGCAATGAGTACAAAGGCAGGCCTTCATTGCGTTCGCTAGAAAATCACCAGCACGGATGGTTAAAGCTCAACCATCACTGTGCTGCTGGTCATTCATTAGGGTTTACCGATGATCATCTATCAATTTAACTTAAGCACAACATGTCCGCTGCTTTAGCCAGATGTTCCAGTTGTGGTTTTGCGAAATAATAGCCCTGAAAAAACCGGATCCCCAAATCGGCCAAGTAATCTAGCTCGGCACGGGTTTCAACGCCTTCAGCGAGCACCTGCGTGTTCACTTCCAAGCATAACTTTAGAATGTCCTGTACCACTTTTTGTTTGGCGGGAAACTGCTCAATATCGCGGATCAGCGCCATATCAAGTTTTAACACTTGCGGTTTTAATGCATCTAACCAGGACAAATCGGCGTAACCGGCACCAAAATCATCGATGGCGGTAATAAAACCGCGCTTGGCGTAGCTGTCAAAAATACGGGTTAGTTTGGCGCGATCAACAATCTGCTCGCTTTCCGTCACTTCGAACATAATTTTATGAATATCAAACCCAAACATATCGGCCGCTTCAATCGTGGCACGGATACAGGTTTCAGGGTTGTATACCGCATTGGGCATAAAATTAATGCTGAGCATTTTATCAAGGCCCAATCTGGCGGCGGTTTCGATGGCTTTTACCCGACAAGCCTGGTCAAAATAATATTTGTTTTGATCGTTAATCCGCTCAAACACCCAACCCGCCCCTTCACCATTGGGGCCGCGCACTAAGGCTTCATAACCGACAATTTGCCGGCTTTGCCAGTTGATGATCGGTTGAAAGGCCATCCTAATTTCAAACCCAAGGGCCTGACCACTCAGACAATCCATACAACTTTGTTGTTTGATCCGATCGGGAAATTGCATACTTAACCTCGTAACATTGACTGCGGTAGTGTGTCGAATCTATAACGACAATACCAGTGGCATGGGCGCCATTGGTAGCAAAAATTTGCCAGCTCACAGCAAATTGCAGCACGAGGTGACCAGCAGGATATTGCCACCTCGTGCTACGTCATGATCGCGACAAAGTGCAAAAACCAGCCACAAACAGTTTTTACCTTAGCTTAAAAATGCCAGAGCGATCGGTTAATTTTGAGATTTGGCTGCGACGGTGTCCGTTGCATGAACCACTGCGGCGAATTGTTGAAACGTCATTCAGCTGGCAACGCCTTCAAATCGGGCTCTCGTCCAAGTAAAAGCTGAATTTATTCTGGCAAACATCAAACAACAATGCCGGGCAATCTTACAATCTCACTAGGAATGACAGACTGACATTCTGCGTTTGAATACTGGCAATTTTGGTTCGTTCAAAATCGATGGCGACGGCTATTTTGTTATTAAAACCATAGCCAACACCCAAACCGCTAATGAGCGACACGCCGTTCGCACTGGTTTTTTGTATTTCAGGAACCGCGGTTGTTCCGGTTAAGCGAGTAAATTCATTATTCCAGAATAATGCGCCCAACTGCGCTTTTAAAAATAGATGATCATTAAAAGGATAGGTGCCCACAGCACGCAGATCGCCGGCAAAGGTTTTAAACCCGCCGTCAACAACGGTGGTATATAAAGGCTTCCCGTCAGAGCCAGTTTGTTCTCGCGTCACCTGAAAACCAGCTTCACCATAAGAACCAGCGCCCACCTCCAGCGCAAAATAACGATTAAACTGGTGACCAACGAACCCACGTAACCCCTTGTCGGAAAGGTTTTCACCATAGCTCAGCGGAGTCAATTTTGCGGGATTGCTTGTCGGTGAAAACTGAATATGTTGATAACTATTATGTTGTAAGTTAAGCCCAAAGTATGAAAATTGGTTACTGTCGTCTGCCAGTGCGTAAGTTGAAACAAGGCTCAGTAGACTGAACATCTTTTTGGAGAAAAATTGCATTGCGGTGATACATCCTTATATAAAATGCTGCCATTTTGCCTCTGGGCAGCAACCATGAACTATCCGTTGATGAAGGTAGCACTATCGCTATCAGATTACTTTTAATTATCATTCTTGCATCCTTAGCTACCCTTATTCAACATGAAGTTTCGATTGGCATGCTTTTATGCTGAAAAGCAGCATAGGATCTGGCCATTCCAGATCCGCCCTCCGATTCGGCATTACCACCGACCGATCGCAATGGCGCTTTTCGCCGTACACAGCAGCATGGCAAGCGACGGCTGGCCATGTATAATGCCAACCAACTGAATCCCCAACCGGTACACCGCTACTGCGGCCGGTAAAAACTGTGGAAGCTCATGAAATATAAAGATTTACGTGATTTTATCGCGCAGCTGGAACAACGGGGTTTACTCACCCGCATCAAGCAAGAAATTGACCCAGTGCTGGAAATGACCGAAATTGCCGACCGCACCCTGCGTGCCGGTGGCCCTGCCTTATTGTTTGAAAATCCAAAAGGGTATGATATTCCGGTGCTGGCCAATTTATTTGGTACGCCAGAGCGCGTGGCGCTGGGTATGGGCCAACCGGATGTTGGCGCGTTGCGTGAAGTGGGAAAATTACTGGCATTTCTAAAAGAGCCAGAGCCACCAAAAGGCTTAAAAGACGCTTGGGATAAACTACCGATTTTCCGCCAGGTGCTGAATATGGCGGCCAAAGTGGTGAAAAAGGCGCCTTGTCAGCAAGTGATACTCCAAGGTGATGAAGTCGACTTAACCAAATTGCCAGTGATGACCTGCTGGCCTGGTGATGCGGCGCCCTTGATTACCTGGGGTTTAACCGTCACCCGCGGCCCACATAAAGAGCGGCAAAACTTGGGTATTTACCGCCAGCAAGTGCTTAGCAAAAACAAAGTGATTATGCGCTGGTTATCCCATCGCGGTGGCGCTTTAGATTTTCTGGAATGGCAAAAAGCCCATCCGGGTCAGCGTTTTCCGGTAGCAGTGGCGCTAGGTGCCGATCCAGCCACTATTTTAGGCGCCGTGACGCCGGTGCCGGACACGTTATCTGAATACGCTTTTGCCGGTTTGCTACGTGGCGACAACACCGAAGTGGTGAAATGTTTAAGCAACGATTTACAAGTACCGGCCAGTGCTGAATTTGTGCTGGAAGGCTATCTGGAACCCGGTGAAATGGCGCCGGAAGGCCCATACGGCGATCACACTGGTTACTACAACGAAGTGGATTCGTTTCCGGTGTTTACTGTCACTCATATTACCCATCGGCAAGATCCGATTTACCACAGTACTTACACGGGCCGGCCGCCAGATGAACCGGCAATTTTAGGTGTGGCACTGAATGAAGTGTTTGTGCCGATTTTGCAAAAACAATTTCCGGAAATTGTCGACTTTTACCTGCCGCCTGAAGGTTGTTCTTATCGCCTGGCGATTGTGACGATGAAAAAACAATATCCGGGTCATGCTAAGCGCGTGATGATGGGTGTGTGGTCGTTCCTGCGCCAGTTTATGTACACCAAGTTTGTGATTGTCTGCGATGACGACATCAATGCCCGTGACTGGCAGGACGTGATTTGGGCGATCACCACCCGGATGGATCCCGCGCGCGACACCACTTTGATTGAAAACACGCCGATTGATTATCTCGATTTTGCCTCGCCTGTTTCTGGCTTAGGCTCAAAAATGGGTATGGACGCCACCAATAAATGGCCGGGCGAAACAACCCGTGAATGGGGTGTGCCAATTGAGATGACACCGGCAGTCAAACAAAAAATTGACGACATCTGGGATACGCTTGGCATTGAATTACCAGCCAGCAGCAAAGGGTTGTTGCGGTGAGCAGTCATCAGGTGACGGTATTGCCCAGTGGCCTGACGTTTGATGTCGCCACCGGGCAAACCATCCTTGATGCGGCGCTGGCACAGGGCATCGACTTTCCTTTTCGTTGCCGCCAAGGCGTCTGCACTTCTTGTGTCTGCAAGCTCAAAAGCGGCACCGTGGTTTATCTACCACCCGAGCCATTGTCGGATATCGACAAAACTCAGAATTTTACTTACTGTTGTCTGGCTTATCCGGACAGCGATCTGGTATTGCACCATCCATTTATTCGCGGCTAATGCCGCCAGCAGAAGAACCGGAACCATGACCGAAGCCCAATTAAAATCTGCCTCTAATAAAGTGCTATGTACGGTGAGTCGTATTCAGCCGCTAACGCCGACAGTACAGCAGGTGATCCTCACCCCAAAAGCGCCGGTCGCCTTTAAAGCCGGACAATATTTACAAATTTATTTATCCGACACCGATAAAAGACCGTTCTCCATTGCCTGTGCGCCGGGTTTTACCTATCAAGGGCAACCGGCGTTGGAGCTGCAAATTGGCGGCGCAGTCGCCGACGATTACGCCAGCCAAGCATTGGTACATTTGACCGACCATTTCAACGATCACCAGGAAGTACTGGTGCAGGTTGGGTTAGGCGAAGCTTTTTGGCGCGAAGACAGTACCCGGCCAATTATTTTAGTGGCCGGTGGCACTGGGTTTTCTTATGTGCACAGCATTGCCAGCGCCATTGCGAATGCCGACGTAAAAAGGCCGGTGCAGTTGTACTGGGGTTTACGCAACCAACAGGCCTCCTATGCCGAACTGGAACTCACCGCTTGGCAGGCGACCCATCAGGAATATCAGCTGCAAATTGTGGTGCAAGAACCTGATGCAAACTGGCAAGGTCGTACCGGTCTGGTGCATCAAGCGGTCTTAGATGACTATGCCGATTTAGCCGGTGTTGATATTTATATCGCCGGGCCTTTTGCGATGGTCGGCGTGGTACGTGATGCGTTTTTGGCACAGGGTGCACAGCGCGAATATATGTATGCTGATGCTTTTGCCTGGTTATAACATTAGTAAAAACAACAACTAACATGCGGCTATCCCTCCTGCTATGCTGCAGTATCTGGCTGCTGGGTTGTCAGCCGGCACCCGCCGAGCCGCCGTCTGGATCGCAGGTGCTGCCGCAGCCAATCGCGCAACAGCTCTATATCTGGCAGCGATTGTGGACTGCGGAACATGCCGAAGCTCTAGCGCAAAGCCGTGCCGATTTTAGCCAGCTGCGGGTACTGGCGCTGCAGCTACAACCGACCGCAAGCGGGCCGGTGTGGCAACAGGCGAAGGTTGACCTTGCGATGCTCAGCAGTGATCAGCGCCCGGTGTGGCTGGTGGTGCGCCTCGACGGTCGACTGCACGCGCTCAGCGCGGCCACGCTACAGCAAAAAATAACGCCTTTAGTGCGGCAATGGCAACAAGCCGGTGTCCAACTGCAAGGTGTGGAACTGGATTACGACAGTGCGCGCAGCCAGCTCAGCAGTTACCGTTTATTGTTACAACAACTGAAACCCCTGCTACCGCCCAATCTACAACTGGCGATCACCGCCTTGCCTGATTGGCTGCAATCGACTGAGTTTTCGGCACTGCTCAAAGCTGTTGATCTACTGACACTGCAATTACATTCGGTATCATCGCCAAGTAAAGGTTTGTTTGATCAAGCGCTGGCCAAACAATGGGTGATGCAGCTGATGGCGTTTGCCCCCAAACGATTCTCGCTGGCACTACCGGCTTATCATTCGGCACTCGTCGGTAGCACAGATCCGCTCCATCCCGCGCAGTGGCAGGTTGAAAGTGAAGTGCCGTTGGCACAACATGGCAAGCGACAAGAGTTATGGTTAGATCCAAGGCCAGTGCAACAGCTGCTTAGCTGGCTTGGCGAGCAACAACTACCGGGTCTCACGGCAGTGGTTTGGTTCCGGCTGCCACTGCTATCCGATCAACGTGCTTGGCCGTATTCGGTGTTGCAGGCCGTTGTAACGGGCCAGCCTTTAGCAGCCCAGCCGTTGTTCACCATTCAAGGCCAGCCGCCACAACTGCAGCTGTGGCTACAAAATACCGGCAATATCCCACTCACTTTCCCCGACCAGCTACAGTTACAAGGCACGACTTGCCTTTCGGCTGACGCCCTGCAGGGTTATCGGCTGACCGCAACCACAATGCGCAGTGCACGCAGACAAGAGCCGCGCACACATTATCAGCTGCAATTGCTCAAAGCTGCGCAACTGGCGCCAGGAGCCCGTTTGATGCTGGGCTGGTGGCATTGCCAACAATTAACCATCACCCAAGGAATTGCTGATGACACCGGCGTACATTAATCGTTTTCGCTTGAATCGTTTTCGCTTGCCTTTGCGCCGCCGTCCATTTATTCCTGCAATAATGTTGGTGGTTTCGGCGGGTGCTGTTGCGTGCGGACCCGATTTTCCGCAGCAGCTAACCGATGATCGAGCGCAAAGTTTGTACCAACTGCCTGAACCGGCCTTTGCCACGCAAATGAGTGCGCTGGCCGAGCCGTTGCCAGCTTTTCCCACCCCAGCGCAAGTATTTACGGATCAGTACGACTATCAACAAGACCGGTTTATTTCTGCCACCGAGCAAGCCGAACAACAGCTGTTAAATGCGGTAGATGCCAAACTTGTTGCACGCGTTCGCCAGCAAACCTCTGTTGCAGCGGCCTTGCAGCAAGGTGCAGCGTTGACGACTGAATTGCGACTGTATACCGCCGCCGCGGTCGCGTTTGGCCTTAAGCAAGATGCCAATGCCGAAATGCTCTTTCGCCAATTGTTGGCTCTACCAAGCGCAGCCCAGCTCCAAAGACGTAGCTGGGCGTTGTATAGTTTGTCGCGCTTATTGCAGGCCAAAAATACCGACTCAGCCAATGCCGAAGCACTACAATTACTGCAACAACTGCGTACAGAAGTGATAGCGGGTCTGGCCGATCCGCTACAACTGGCCGCTGCCAGCCTTGGCGAAACAGCAAGGTTGCTGCAGCTACAAGGTCAGTGGCAACAAGCGATTGGCTATTATGCTAGCCATGCGGGTTATAGTGAGTCGGGTCGCGCTTCGTTATTGCAATTAAGCCGCGAGCTGTTGGCGCAAAGCGATGCGACGTTGCAACCCCTGCTATTAACACAACCTAAAGTCGCCCAATTGCTAAGTAGTTATTTACTGACGCAATATTCCGGTTTCATTTACGCCAACCCGGAGCAAATTAGCCGGTTACTTAAGCTTCTATCTGCCGATCCCAGTGTGAAACTGGCCAATGCCATGGCACTGGCCGCCGTGTATTACCAGCAAGGTGATTTTGCGCTGACCAAAGCTTTATTACAAAAAGCAGCCCACAGCCCCGAGCGGTGGTGGTTAAGCGCAAAACTGGCGGTGCGGGACAACGACCTGGCTGCTGCTGCCGCTGCTTATGCTAAAGCAGCGCGCGCCTTTCCGACCAACCCCATGCCGCACATCGAAGCCAGTGCAGACGAGTATGAAGCCAGCATGGCGCAACAACTACACCGTCAGCAACAGGCAACCCAGTGCCGTATTCAAGCCGAAGCGGGGGTACTCCAATTACAGCGCGGTGATTATCTAGCCGCTTTACGGCTGTTATATCAAAGCGGCGGCGAATACTGGCAGGACACCGCTTACATCGCCGAACGCGTGCTCAGTAGCGATGAGTTAAAACAATTTGTTGATAGTGAAGTGCCAACCGGTCAGCCAAAAACACCGTCCGAGTGGGATTATTATGGCGACACTGAACCCGCCACCTTAC
>JBBKWN010000056.1:0-58413 GCA_037968955.1 Rheinheimera sp.
CGACAGCGCCTGCTTAAATGCACACCTTCAATGACCGGCGACCCTGCAGTGGCAGCTTGCTGTGGTCAGCGACATGATCGGAGTCTGTGATGCAACTGGTAACAAACCCGCAATTACCCGTGTTAGATTTAAGCCAGCTGAGCGGCACGACTGCCGAGCGGGCATTGTTTCTGGCGCAGTTGCGTCATGCCGCGCGTGATGTCGGCTTCTTTTATTTAGTCGGTCATGGCATCAGCGAGCAGCGCCAGCAGCAGGTTCTGCAAGTGGCGAAACAGTTTTTTGCCCTGCCAAGCGCGGCCAAACAAGCAGTGCAGATGATCCACTCGCCGCATTTTCGGGGTTATACCGGCGTTGCCGGCGAGTTGACGCTGGGTCAGCCCGATCAACGCGAACAATTTGATATCATGCGCGAAGATATTGTCAGTGGCTTAGCCCAACCGACAGAGCCATGGCGACGCCTGATTGGCCCAAATCAATGGCCAGCGGCGATGCCCGGTTTTAAAGATGATCTGCTCGGTTGGCAGCAACAGCTGGCTGATTTGACCGAGACGTTGCTTGGTGCATTTATGCAGGCGCTAGAATTACCCACCGATGCGCTGCAACACACCATTGCTGGCGGGCCTTATCAGCATATGAAACTTATTCGCTACCCAGGGCAACAGGCGAACAGCAGTAAGCAGGGCGTTGGCGCGCATAAAGATCCGGGCTATCTGACGCTGGTATTGCAAGGTGCGCAATCTGGTTTAGAAGTGCTGACCGACGACGGCTGGGTCGGTGCAGCGCCGTTACCTGGTGCTTTTGTGGTGAACATCGGCGAACTGCTGGAATTGGCATCTAATGGCTATTTAAAAGCGACTTTACATCGAGTGACCAGCCCGGCGGCCGGTGTCGAACGTTATTCCTGTGCTTTTTTTATGGCAGCGCAGCTGGACGCGACAGTGCCATTGTTGCAATTACCGGCACATTTAGCTGCTGAAGCCAAGGGCCCGGCGTCAGATCCAACGAACCCGTTGTTTTATCAAGTTGGTCAGAATGTACTCAAGGGCCGGTTACGCTCGCACCGTGATGTGGCCGCCAGCCACTATGCCGACTTAGATGTCGCAAGTTAAAGCAGACCGCGCGGCAGCAGATTTAGCCAACAAAGCATCGTGCTGCGCGTCCGGAAGGCTCGGCTTTATTGGCGCAAAGCGCTACTCTTAATCAAGTACACTGAACCGAATGCACTAAACCAAATGCACTAAACAGAAGACGCACTGAATCGAACACCGACAGCAGCCAATATGTTACACAACCAAATAAAGACCAACGCCACGTCGTAGTGTCGACGTGGCGACAATCTGATATTAAAACAGGTACTTTTCCGATGAAATTTCGCACCCTTGCCATTCACGCTGGCCAACAACCTGATCCGTCTACCGGCGCCTTAAATACGCCGGTCTATTTGACCAGCACTTTTAGCTATGGCACTGCCGCAGAAGGCCAAGCCCGATTTGCCGGCACGAACCCAGGCTACATCTACAGCCGGATGGGCAACCCAACATCATCGGCGCTGGAACAAAAACTGGCCATGATGGAAGGCGCTGACGAAGCTGTTGTCGTCGCCAGCGGCATGGCCGCCATCAGCAGTATTGTCTATGCGCTGACCCAACAAGGTGATGAAGTCGCATTTATTGACCCGGTCTACGGCGGCACCGATGCCTTTTTGCGCAATACCTTGGTCCGCGCTGGGGTGAAAGTCACCAGCTATAGCAGCGATGACGATTTTGTCGCCAACCACAGCCCCAACACCCGCTTAGTGTTGTGGGAACCGATCACCAACCCAACCCTGAAGGTGATTGATAGCCGCAAAATTGTTGCGGTAGCACGAGAAATTGGTGCCATCACCGTCTGCGACAATACCTTTTTAACCCCGTATTTATTCCGGCCATTAGAGATTGGTGTTGATGTGGTGATGCACAGTGGCACCAAATATCTTTGCGGCCACGGCGATATTATTGCCGGTGTTGTTGCAGGGAATGGCCCGTTGATCCAACGTATTCGCACCATTGCGCTGAAACACATTGGCGCGCCGATGGGGCCACAAGAAGCGTATTTATTGCAACGGGGCGTAAAAACTTTGCCGCTGCGGATGGACGCCCACTTAACTGCCGCGCAACAAGTGGCTGAGTTTTTAGCTGCCCACCCTAAAGTAGAAAAAGTATTTTTCCCGGGTTTACCTTCACATCCCGGCCATCAAGTGATTAAAGACACCGCAGGTGGTTTTGGTGGCATGGTGGCGTTGGAATTAGCGGGTGGTTTTCCTGCGGCAGCAACCTTACTGGATAACCTGACGTTGTTCGCGCAAGCGGTCAGTTTAGGCGACTTAGAAAGTCTGGCTTGTCATCCGGCATCGACCACCCACGCCGCCATGACCGCCGCCGATCGTGCCAAAGCTGGCGTGACCGATAAATTAGTGCGATTAAGTATTGGCGTTGAAGATGCCGATGATTTGATTGCCGATTTAACACAGGCCTTGGCACTGCTCTAAGGCTGTCAGATGTAAGAAGGTAAGATGCCGCTGGCCACGCGATGGCCAGCCAAAGCTTTACTGATGACACATTGCAGCAATACTGAGTAAATGCTTTGCAAATACTCAGTAAACACTGAGGCAGCGAGCATGTTGCCTTAATTTTCAGCAACCGCAGCCACCACACCCCCTATTCAGGCAACCGCTTTGCGCCACGCGCCGCTTGCGACAAATCATCCACTGCCCTGTGGCGCAAACACCAGCCAAACAATGGCAAAACAATTTTCAAACAAGGGCCAAACCGGCTCGGGCGCGTTTGCAAAAAATAGCCTGAAGGACAATACTGCGCTCTGTCCGGCATGGTCTGACGCCACGACCAATGCGCACACCTACAATAACAACAGCCTACAGGAACCTCTGATGAAAGCACTTCAACCCAGTTTAATTGCGATCCTCGTTAGCACCGCATTGCTCACCGGTTGCCAGCCCGCAGCTGAAAAGCCAGCAACTGCCGTCACGGCAGAAACCGCAGCACCAACCGCTGCCCAAGCCAAAGCTTTTTTACAAAAAACCGCCACTGAACTTGAAACACTTGGTGTTGAAAGTGCTCGTGCAGAATGGATTGCCAATAACTTTATTACCGAAGATACCGAAGCCTTAGCGGCGTCAGTCAATGAAAAATTGACGGCCAAAGTGGTACAAATGGCCAATGAAGCCGCTCGCTTTAATCAAGTAACCGTCGATGCGGATACCCGTCGCCAGCTGGAGCTATTAAAACAAGCACTGACCTTGGCAGCGCCAACTGACAGCGCTAAAACCGCCGAGCTGGCAAGCCTTGCCGCCAAGTTAAATGGCATGTACGGCAAAGGAAAATATTGTAAAGCCGATGGCAGTTGCCTGGATTTAGGCCAGATGTCATCGACCATGGCCAGTTCACGCAATTACGACGAACAACTAGAAATGTGGCAAGGTTGGCACAATACCGCCGCACCGATGCGCCCTTTGTACCAGCGTCAGGTTGAACTGGCCAATGAAGGCGCCCGCGAACTGGGTTATGCCGATACCGGCGCCATGTGGCGTTCAAAATATGACATGGATGCCGATGCTTTCGCAGCCGAGCTGGATAAACAGTGGAGCACCGTCAAACCCTTGTATGAAGCGCTACATTGCCATGTCCGGGCGAAACTGGGCGAAAAATACGGCACCGATAAAGTGCCACAAGACAAACCTATTCCGGCACATTTGCTGGGCAATATGTGGGCGCAAACCTGGGGCAATATTTATGATTTAGTGGCGCCGGACAATTCTGATCCGGGTTATGACGTCACCAAACTGTTAGCCGACAAAGGTTACGATGAATTAAAAATGGTCAAAGGTGCTGAAGCCTTTTTTAGCAGCTTGGGTTTTGCACCGCTACCAGACACCTTCTGGAGCCGTTCGTTGTTTACCAAACCTCGCGACCGCGATGTGGTGTGTCACGCTTCAGCCTGGAACCTCGACAACAAAGACGATTTACGCATTAAAATGTGTATTCAGCGCACCGGCGAAGAATTTGCAGTGATCCACCACGAATTGGGGCACAACTACTACCAACGTGCGTACAACAAACTGCCGATTTTATATCAGGGCAGCGCCAACGATGGTTTCCACGAAGCGATTGGTGACACCATTGCGTTGTCCATCACCCCAAAATATCTACAACAAATTGGCCTGCTAGAACAAGTGCCGGACGAGTCAAAAGATATTGGCCTGTTGATGAAAATGGCTTTAGATAAAGTCGCTTTCCTGCCGTTTGGCTTGTTGGTTGATCAGTGGCGCTGGCAGGTATTCTCCGGCAAAGTCACGCCAGAGCATTACAACGAAGCCTGGTGGAAACTACGCGAGCAATACCAGGGCGTGAGCGCGCCGGTTGAGCGTAGCGAAAACGATTTTGACGCTGGAGCCAAATACCATGTGCCTGGCAACACGCCATACACCCGTTATTTCTTAGCGCATATTCAGCAGTTCCAGTTCCACAAAGCGTTATGTGAAACCGCCAAAGATGACGGCCCTATCCACCGCTGCTCTATTTACAACAGCAAAGAAGCCGGCGCCAAGCTCAACACCATGCTAGAAATGGGCGCCAGCAAACCATGGCAAGAAGCGATGCAAAGCCTAACCGGCCAGCCAACAATGGACTCATCCGCCATTCTGGCCTACTTCGCACCACTGCAAGCCTATCTAGACGAGCAAAATAAAGGCCGTACCTGCGGCTGGTAATCTGTTGTTTTGACTGACGTAAAAAAAATCCGGCGCTATTTGGCGCCGGATTTTTTGATTGAGGTTTTTGCGTTGTTGACAAGGGATTCGAAGTGTTTTGTTTAGATATGACTTGGTCATCACAACGACGCTGAATTTTTTATTTTTTTGAAATAAACCCAAAAGTAAATTTCAAGCGGCGAAACCCAAGCCACACCGCCATCAAAAATAGAACATGCGTCACCACAGTTGATAATCGCTCTTAGCTGAGCAAGCTAAAAGTACTCTGCACTATGCTACGAAAAACCCGCCCAATTTTTGTTGGTTTATCAACACCCCACTTGAGCACACCGCCAGCATTGCTTACAATGGCGCACGATTTACTCAGCACAGACCACAACTATGAACGACACCACCACACGCCCAGCACTGCCTGATCGCCTTTCTGTTCAACCGCGCAGCCCGCATTATGTGGCGGAAATTTTCGAACACGACATTGGCATTCGCCTCAATGGCAAAGAGCGTTTTGATGTTGAAGAATATTGCATCAGCGAAGGTTGGGTCAAAGTGGCTGCTGCCAAAGCACTGGACCGCCGTGGCCAACCGCTGTTAGTCACCGTAAAAGGCACGGTCGAAGCGTTTTACCGTTAACAAGCGGCGCTGCAAATCGACATTAGTGCTTGCCAGAACGAGCTGCCCGCAACGGGCAGCAACTGCCGTAAATGGCGCTTGATATGAAATCTCCGGTATCGTTTGACGGCGCATCCAGAGTCGAATGAATCGCCCACATCGAATCAATTCTGAATTTTTTACTCCTTTGCTGAAGTCACCTCTTGCACTCTTACTCCACTGCGCTGATCGCAGGGGGAATGGTTTTCGCAGGGGGTGCCACTGAAGCATCACCTGAGCTTGGCAACGTGGTTTTATCAGCGGTGGCGCGCTCGGTGTTCGGTTGCAAAACTTCCATGCGAGGGCTGCTGTTTAGGGGATGGACTGCAGTCGCCACTGGCGAAAGAGGTAACAAGGCCGCTACATTGGCATGCGGAATCACTTTAATTTGCCCCCGAAAATATAAAAATAGATAACTACTGGTTCGTGCAATAACTTGCACCTGATTCAGTTGCAATGTTTTGGCTGTATCCTGGACCGGATAAATTAAACTGACCTGAAACATCGGGGCTTGGTAAGCTTTGATTTTACTGGCAAGCAATAAAGACTCGTCAATGGCTTCAGTGTATAAAAACAGCAACGGAATGCTGATAAACATGAAGTTATAATAGTGAAATAGGGCAGGTTTATAATAGTTGTCTAAACACTGTGCATACCAGCGTATACGCCTTCTGGCATATCGGTCTATGCCAAGTAACACCCAAGAGAAGAGTAGCCAACCCGCAACATTGAGTAAAATCCAAGGATGACTGAGTGCCGCCAGCATATAATCCGACAATTCAAGATAGGGCAGGATCGCAAAATCAAACTGAGCAAATAACCGAATAGCAAACAACATGCCCAGCATACTGCAAAGCAAATATCCAAACGTCAGCATAATGCTGGGGTGGCGCAGTAAAAAACGTCCAAAGCGACGCAGCATTGAATTAACCTGCGCATCATAAAGCTCGGCGTGAAATATTGGAGGCGCCGCAGGTATCGGTATTTCAGGCACGGTATCGGTGGTCTTGTTAGCTGTCGTCACGCAGTAAATTCCTGAAAATAAACATATCTGTTATCAAAACATGAATTTTAGCCCACGCACAAGTCACATCACGAAAAAGCATCGACATCAGTGATTGAATCGCTAACAGCGTCTAGAGCATAGTGACCTTTGGTTTATGTTAAATAATGAATCAAAAGGGCCTGCCACCTCACAAATGGTATAGGTAGAACAAATAGTTAGACAAGACCGAGTGGCAGCCTCGAAAAGGCAATAAACATAAACCGCAACAACACCCGCAGGCACATTGCCGCGTGTTTTCACCATCAGAAAAGCCCGACCTACCGCCTTGGCAGCATCAACTCAACCACTGAGCTGAACTATTTAACCGGTCAGCAGGGAATTTCAGCCTGTTATCACCAGTGCCATCCATTTATTGCGAAAAAGTTTAAACTTTATTGGGTAGTGCCACGACCAAGCTACACCAACGCATACTTACAAAACGCATACTTACACATAGTCACGAATAACCACGTTTACTGGAGCACCGCCATGAAGGATGTTAACCAACACGAACTAATTGTGCTGCCCTCAGGCTGGCAATTATGTCGTTTACTGGCATTGTTGTGCTTGTTTTTGCTGCTGTGTAGCCCGTTTTTGGCGCCGTTGGAAGCCAAGTTTCACCAATTGGTCTGGCAGCAACCGGTGCCATTCCAATTTGTTTTAGACAGCTTGACCAGTAGTGTCGCTAACACGCAGCTCTAAGCTGACCTTCATCGCCCACCCGGCCATCGTGTTGCCTATTGTCCATTTTTTCGACCTACCAGCAAAAAAATGACCGCCAAATCTTGATTTAGCTTGCACAAAGTGTATTACTGTACCAATACACTAGTTCAGTTTATCAAAGGACCTTTCACGTGATCATTGCCATGGATGCGCTGGTGCGCACATTTGAACAGCACAACGTGCTCAATGGTTTAACCGCGCATATCCAACGTGGTGATGTCGTGGCGCTACTGGGTAAAAACGGTGCCGGTAAATCAACGTTATTACACACCATTTTGGGCTTTGGCATTCCCGACGCTGGCCAGGTGCAGTTGTGGCAAACGCCCAGTGCAGCATTAACTCAGCTGCAAAAACAAAAGATTGGTTTTGTGCCACAACAAGATGAATTACTCGAACAACTGACCGGCGCCGAGCACGTTAAATTATTTAGTAAATTCAGACCCGGCTGGGATCACGCCTATTGCGACCGACTTATCGACAGCTGGAAAATTCCGCTGCAAACCCGGATCAGCAAAATGTCGTTGGGACAACGGCAAAAACTCTCTATCGTGCTGGCGCTTTGTCATCAGCCAGAATTACTGATCCTCGATGAGCCGGTGGCCAGTCTTGATCCGATGGCTCGGCGGCAGTTTTTATCCGAACTGATTGATATTGCCACTGATCAACAACGCGCCATTATTTTTTCCTCACATATCGTCACTGATATGGAGCGCATCGCCAACCAAGTATGGTTATTAAAAAATGGCACCTTGGCTTTTCAGGGACCGCTGGATGATCTCAAAGAATCGGTGGTACGACTGCATTTTCCACAGTCGTTGCCAGAGCTGCCAACCGGCTTCAAACTGGTGCGCCGCCAGCAATTGGGCAATAGCACCACACTCACTGTTCAAGATTGGCAACCGACAGCATTAAGCGCCCTGCAATCCGAGTTTCCGGGCGTTCAGGTGGAGTATTTATCGCTAGAAGAGATTTTTCTGGAGCTAAATCGATGAATAGCACGCTTGCAGCACTGCCAGGGCGTTGGCTGGCGTATCAACCATTGCTCGGTATGGCGCAGGCCGTATTCTGGCCCAGTCGGCTGTTCGCCAGCGCTTGGTTGCTGACGCTAGGCGCCGGCCTGATTGGGATCCTGACCAAAGCGGGGGCGCCGCTGATCTTTGCTCTGTTTGGGCTGGTCGGCGTGCACCTGAGTATACCAATCCAAATCAGCACGTTAAGCCGCAAAAAAAGTTGGTTGTTATTACCGGGTTTTCAACCGCTGGTGCTGCATTTATTGCTGCTCTTGCTGCTGCTGTGGTTGGTGATCGCCACATTACTGCTGTTGCAGTCGCCACAACCGAACTGGCTAGCACTGCCCTATCTTGCGTTTGGTTTTAGTTTGGTGATCTTGCCGTCCATTTATGTCCGGCATTTATGGCCGCTATTACTAGAAATGGTGATCTTTATTGCCTGTCTTAAAAACCCCGCCATAACAGCCTGGCTGGCTACACATGTCGCCGAACCCTGGTTAGTCAGTGCAGTGATTGCCAGCACGCTGTTGATGTGGGGATGGATGAAGCTTCGCTGGTTACATCCAGCGCAGCGCGCAGTGGCAGATGCCAAACGCACTTCGGTGTTTGCGCTTTCTGGGCTTGAACTCCCTTGGTTGATGCGGTTAACCCGTCAATCGGCAAGCTTGGAGGGCAGTTTGCTGCTCGGTGATGGCGATAGTTGGCACGCATCCGTCATCCGGGCGGCATGGGCAACTTGGTTAACACCTGCCGTGATGCTGGTCATCGGCCTGTTATTTGCCGGTTCAAAAAAGTCATTTCAACCATTGTGGCTAGATCAATCATTTTTGGTGCTGCTGACACTCGCGCCGTTATTTACCCTCAGCGTACAACAACTAAAATCAACACAACGACTGGGCCGTTGCTGGCTATTTTTGGCGGCGCCACGCCAGGCGATGTATGGTTTTGTCGAACGAGTCTTTTTTAAGGAATTAGCCGCCTATCTCGCCATGACATTGTCGCTGATGTTAGTGCTGGTACCTTACCCGATGATCCTGCCACTGCTCTGTTACGGCGCAAGTGTCACACTGCTGCTGAGCTATCTAATTTTTGCCTTAGTCAAACAACACTACGGCTGGAGTATCGGCGCCAATTTACTGATTTTGCTCATCATGCTAGTGGCGATGGACTTCTTGTGGGCAACACCACAGCTGGTGTATCTAAGCAGCCTAGCCTTGGTGCTGCCGGTCTATTCGTTACGCCGTTATGGTAAAGCCAGCTGGCTGAAACTGGACTATTCCCAACTCAAACCACGGCAACTGCTGTAGCGAGGCGCGTCGATGTTTATGTTAAACCCAAATGCCGGCGAGCCCATTTACCGGCAGCTGATGGAGCAAATTCGCCGGCTCATTGCGAGCGGGCAATTGCCACCCGGCACCGAAATGCCGTCGGTGCGCGAACTGGCCAGCAGTAACGCCATTAACCCAATGACCATTTCTAAAGCCTATGGTTTATTGGAAGCAGAAGGGCTATTGGAGCGACAACGCGGCAAACCGATGACCGTGGCCTGCCAACTGGGTCCACAAGAAACGGAAACCGACCGACTATTACGGTTGCAACCACAATTGCTGCAGCTTATTCAGGCCGCAAGGCAGCTGCAGTTATCTGACCATGCGCTGCTCCAAGCCTTGGCGCAGCAATTGACAAGCGCCACCACCAGCAACAGCCCGATCCAACAGCAACCACCACCCGACCATTAACCAGCCACGGCTGGTAATCTTAGTTGAAGGCTGGCGACAGCATCAGTTTGCCGGGTACCAACTTGAGACTGAGCGGTATATTAAGCAATGCCCGATGGCTCAATTTATTGGCATCCAGACGATACACCGGCTGTTGTGCCAGTAACTGCTGCAGCAGCTGCTCTAATTCTCGATTTAACGGCTTTAACTTACCCTGCCAGCGCCCAGCAACCATTTCTGACTGTAATACCCGAAATTGGCGTAAATACACGCCTTGGCGCTGCTGATCAAAGTAGGGTTCAGCACTAAGCGTTAACGCCAATTGCAACGGTACCTGTAACATCAGCAGTTGTGCTTGCGCCTCAGTTTGCAGCGCAAGTTGAATTAATGGCTTGCCATCTGGCGCGATGGTCGCCTGTAATTTGTTCACTTGTAATTGCAGCGGCACCCCGGCAAGCTTGGTATGTTGTTGCAGTAGCCCCAACTGCCCCGCCAGCTGCTGGTTTAGCTCGGCTTCATTTAAGCTATACAATGCCAGTTGATTACTCTGCTGGCAGCCACCTACTAAACAGAGCAAAAATAAACTGCACAAATGGCGCCTGACGCTGTGCACCCATGATAGTACGTTCATATTTTTTCCTTGCTTGGCGAGCACAGCTGGCCACTCGCTGTCACTTCGACACAGCAACCGTAAAATGCTCAACCTGATAACCCGCAGCACGTAATAATTGCAACAAGCCGTCGTTGCCGGGCAAATGGCCAGCACCAACTAAAATGAGCTCGCGTTGTTGATTGCCAAACAGTTGTTGAATTTTTGGCAGCCAAGCGTGATTTCGTTGATTAAACAGTAATTCAAAAGAAGCTGGATCATCGGCCTTGGCATCGACCAACAAAATTCGCTCCAAGGCGTCGACATCGCCGACCCGCCAAGCCGCAATCGCCTGGCGCAATAATTGTGCGGTTTCATCGGCGCGTTTGAGATTGGCCTGCACAAATTGGTTTTCAACACCTTGGCCCATCTTAGCCATCACATCGAGCTGAAATTCTATAGTTTCCAGATAGTGTTGCGGTTTTTGGTCGGCGCTGGCTTTTGCCGCAAAATGGGCATCCACGCCTGCGCCAGCCATATTCGCTTGATGTAGCTCCAACATTGCCATTTGTAATACAACAAAACCTGGCTTAAACCGATCAAACTGCTGCGCGGTTAGCTTGAAGCTTTTCAGATAATCATCCAGTGCTTGCAGTACCTGCGGCGTCAATTTTTGACTTAATGTAACACCCTCAGGGTACGACAGTTTGGCAATCATTGCGCCAGCAGCTTGTTGATCGGTAGGGTCGGGCAACTTCGCTTCGAGCACCACCACATCGGCAAGTTGATAGGCTTGTTCAAATTCAGCAGGCAGCGGAAATGCGCTGGTCGGTAGCATATGGATGGTGCCGCCGAGGTACACGGCATCCGCACCTTTGGAGACTTTCCAGACCGAGCTGGCGGCAAATGCGGGCACTTGTAGCAGCAACGCAGCCGCTATCGCCATCAGGCTGCGCTGAACATAGCGCGGTAATCTTGCGCGCGGGTGCAATAAACGACAAAATTCCATTACAAAACTCCTTGTCTGTCGCCGCAAAACCATATGGCAGCACAACAGCAATAACAGCAATAACAGCGACGTAACCATGTGGCGGTAGACAAAATCAGTCCAATTCAGCCCGCATATGGCAGGCTGAATTGCGTTCGAAACACCGACGCTGAATCTTATTTTGGCTGTTTGACCGGCCGTTTCCAACCCGAGATATGACGTTGTTTAGAACGTGCGACCACCAATTCGTCGGCGGCGACACTGGCAGTAACCACTGATCCCGCACCGACAGTGCTGTTTTGCCCCAATGTCAGCGGCGCCACCAAGGAACTGTTAGAGCCAACAAACACGCCATCTTCGATGGTGGTTTTAAACTTGTTCGCGCCATCATAATTACAAGTGATGGTGCCCGCGCCAATATTAACTTTGCTGCCAATCACCGCATCGCCCAGGTAAGCAAGGTGATTTGCTTTGGAGCCTTTACCTAACGTGGTTTTTTTCAGCTCCACAAAGTTGCCGACATGGCTGTCGTCACACAGCACTGAATCCGGCCGAATGCGGGCATATGGGCCGACAGAGCAGTCAGCACCAACATGAGAGCTTTCCAGCATTGAATTTGGTTTGATTTCGGTGTTATCGCCAATCGTTACATCTTTTAAAATGCAGTTGGCACCAATCACCACGCCATTACCCAGCACCACTTTGCCTTCAAAAATGACATTGACGTCAATCATCACATCGCTGCCCACGGTCACTTCACCACGGACGTCAATCCGCGCCGGGTCACGTAAGTTAGCGCCATTGAGCATCAGCTCTTCAGCCTTGCGTCGCTGATAAGCACGTTCTAATTGCGCCAGTTGCAGCCGGTTATTGGCACCTTCCGTTTCAATCGGATCGGCAGGATGCGCAGTGGCAATTTCAACACCGTCTTGGTGCGCCATGGCAATAATATCGGTTAAGTAAAATTCGCCCTGGGCATTGTTGTTTTGTAAGTTAGCCAACCAGTGTTTTAACTGTTTGCCTGGAACGGCCATAATGCCGCTGTTCACTTCATTAATTTTCAGCTGTTCTGGCGTGGCGTCTTTTTGCTCAACAATGCCAACAACTTTGCCGTGTTCACGCACCATCCGGCCATAACCGCTCGGGTTATCCAGAATGACGGTTAGCACTGCCAAACCATTTGCCGGACGTGCCGCCAGCAGTTGTTCCAGCGTTTCTTTGCGCGTCAGCGGCACATCACCGTAGAGAATAAGCACAGTATCATCATCGGCCAGCTGCGGCAGCGCTTGTTGCACGGCATGGCCGGTACCCAGTTGTTCGGCTTGCAGCACCCAATGTAATGGTTGCTCGCCTAAAGCCGCTGTTAACTGCTCGGCGCCATAACCGTAGACTAAATTAATTTGTGCCGCGCCTAGCGAATTTGCAGTGTCAATTACATGTTGCACCATCGAGCGTTCGGCCACTTTGTGCAGTACTTTCGGGAGGGAAGATTTCATCCGCGTGCCTTTACCGGCCGCCAAGATCACTACGTTTAACGCCATTTTCTGCCAATCCTTGTATTTGCGATGCATCGATTTTACCCGATGCGTGGATAAATATCAGCCAGAGTGTTGGACTGCCCCAGTAAAAGCAATTATTGACCAGCCCATTCACTATGAAAAACCTCACCATAAAGCGATTGATAGGTGAGTTTAATTTTTAACGACGTTAGCAACCTGTGATAATCCTCTACCGATAGTAAGCATTCTCCGGCCATGGCCCGGACCACCATTTGACTATCACTCACTTTGTAAAATCGGGTGACATCGCCTGCACCCAAACAATGGAGCGGTAGCGAAATTTGCAGCGTGGGCCAAATGTCATGCGAGGACGTCAGTTTTTTACCATTGACCAAAAACTCAGTCGAGATAATGTCTGCCGGACCCAGGCCATTGTTATTCAGCATTAATTCAAAGCCATATTTGCCACTTGGATCAGGTTGAATATTGGCTTCAAATTCTAAAAATGGGCGGACAGACAATTTGTTGTGCTGTTGCAAGGTATAACCTTGCCAAAAAGAGGAGCCTAAAGCGCAAAGGGCGATAAAAATAGTCGAGAGCGCGACCCATTTTTCCCAGTGAATTGAGGCGGAAACCTGTTTGTCAGTAGATGTTTGCTCGTCCATGGTATTTTTCCGTTTATTATCAACGGTGACTACTGTAGAGATCTACTCATTGCAATTCAACTTTTGTCGCCCTCAGTTAGCTTCGTCGTTGATTTTTAGACACTCTGCACCTTCAAGGATAAAAAGTGTCAACGTTATTCAGGACGGGTCACCGGAAACAAAAAAACCACCCGAAGGTGGTTTTTCAAAAGTAACTGAAAAATTACTTCTTGCGCAGTTTCTGGATAAGACGCAACTGCGCAATTGCTTCGGCCAGTTGGGCCGCAGCTTCTGCGTAGTTGAAGTCGGCGCCGGCGTGTTGCATTGCTTCGGTCGCACTTTTTTGTGCGGCCAGCGCTGCTTGCTCGTCCAGGTCTTCGGCACGGACTGCCACATCGGCTAACACTGTTACGGTGTGAGGCTGTACTTCAAGTACACCACCCGCCACGTAAATCAGATGCTCTTCGCCGAATTGTTTTACGATCCGTACCATACCTGGCTTGATGCCGGTCAGCAGTGGAATGTGGCCTGGTAAAATACCCAGTTCACCTTCGCTACCAGTCACCTGTATAGACTCAACAAGGCCAGAGAAAATTTTCTCTTCAGCACTTACTACGTCTAACTGTACTGTCATCGCCATTTCGCTCTCCTAAAGCTGTAAAATTACAGCTTCTTCGCTTTTTCGATCGCTTCGTCGATAGAACCAACCATGTAGAAGGCTTGTTCTGGCATGTGATCAAATTCACCTTCCAGAATGCCTTTGAAACCACGGATAGTTTCTTTCAGCGGCACGTATTTACCTGGCGAACCAGTGAATACTTCAGCAACGAAGAATGGCTGAGACAGGAAACGCTGAATTTTACGCGCACGGAATACCGTGGTGCGGTCTTCATCAGACAGTTCGTCCATACCTAAAATCGCGATGATGTCTTTGAGTTCTTTGTAACGTTGCAGTACTGACTGCACGCCACGCGCAACTTCATAGTGTTCTTTACCAATTACCAGAGGATCTAACTGACGAGAAGTTGAATCCAGTGGGTCGATCGCTGGGTAAATACCTAACGACGCGATGTTACGGCTAAGAACAACAGTTGCGTCCAAGTGAGAGAACGTGGTGGCTGGTGATGGGTCAGTTAAGTCATCCGCAGGCACGTAAACCGCTTGTACTGAAGTGATAGAACCGGTTTTGGTTGAAGTGATCCGCTCTTGCAGTACACCCATCTCTTCGGCCAGCGTTGGCTGGTAACCTACTGCAGATGGCATACGGCCCAGCAGTGCTGATACTTCAGTACCGGCTAAGGTGTAACGGTAGATGTTATCGACGAAAAACAGCACGTCACGACCTTCGTCACGGAACTTCTCAGCCATCGTCAGACCGGTCAGAGCTACACGTAAACGGTTACCTGGCGGCTCGTTCATCTGGCCGTAGACCAGTGATACTTTATCCAGTACGTTTGAGTCGTTCATTTCGTGATAGAAGTCGTTACCTTCACGCGTACGCTCACCAACACCTGCGAATACCGAGTAACCGCTGTGTTCGATCGCGATGTTCCGGATCAGCTCCATCATGTTAACGGTTTTACCAACACCGGCACCACCGAACAGACCCACTTTACCGCCTTTAGCGAACGGGCAAACCAAGTCGATAACTTTGATACCTGTTTCTAACAAAGCGTTAGAAGCAGATTGTTCTTCGTAACTTGGTGCAGCGCGGTGAATAGGCATCCGCTCTTCTTCACCAATTGGGCCCGCTTCGTCGATTGGCTCGCCCAGTACGTTCATGATACGACCCAGCGTAGCTTTACCTACCGGAACGTGAATTGCTTTGCCAGTGTTGGCAACTTCAGTACCACGACGCAGACCGTCGGTTGAACCTAACGCGATGGTACGAACAGTACCGCCACCCAGCTGTTGTTGTACTTCAAGTACTAAACCTGCCAGGTCGCCGTTTGTTACGTTTAACGCGTCATAGATCCCAGGTACCGATTCTTGTGGAAAGTCGATATCCACAACGGCGCCAATGATTTGGACTACCTTACCTTGACTCATGTTAATTCCTCTAATTTCTCAAACCTGTAAACCAGGGCGTTAAACAGCTGCGGCACCGCCGACGATTTCGCTCAGTTCCTGCGTAATTGCTGCTTGACGGGCTTTGTTGTAAACCAGTTTCAAGTCATCCATCAGACTGCCGGCGTTGTCGGTCGCGGCTTTCATTGCGACCATCCGGGCTGCCTGTTCGCTGGCAGCATTTTCTACGACACCCTGATAAACCTGAGACTCAACGTAGCGGTCCAATAACTTATCTAAGATAGCTTTTGGATCTGGCTCGTAAATGTAATCCCAGCTGTGACTTCTGGCTGACATCTCTGCTTTTGGCAAAGGTAAGAGTTGCTCAATGACTGGCTCTTGTTTCATGGTATTAACGAAGTTGTTGTATACCAAAAACAAGCGGTCGATTTTGCCTTCTGAATATTCATTCAGCATGACCCGAACCGTACCAATCACATCAGCCAAACGTGGTGTATCGCCTGAACCCACTTGTTGTGCAACTACCTTACCGCCAAAACGTTTAAAGAAAGCAGTCGCTTTGTTGCCGATCACGGCAAACTCAGCATTGGCGCCTTGCTCTTTCCACGCTTTGAGGTCAATCATCACACGTTTAAATTCGTTGGTATTCAAGCCGCCGCAAAGACCTCGGTCTGTTGATATGACAATATAACCGACGTTTTTCACTGCGCGTTCGGTTAAGAACGGGTGGCGATATTCGAGGGTACCATTGGCAATATTACCGATCACTTTGCGCATACCTTCAGCGTATGGACGGCTTTGTGCGACTCGCTCTTGCGCTCTGCGCATTTTGCTAACCGCAACCTTTTCCATAGCGCTGGTGATCTTACGAGTATTGTTAATACTCCCGATCTTACTTTTTATCTCTTTTGCGCCGGCCATGACTAATCTCCGAAAATTTCAACGAAGGGTGGTGTTGCCACCACCCGATGCCAACACCTGTTTACCAGGTTTGAGTCGCTTTAAACTTCTCAATCGCGCCTTTAATAGTGGCTTCGATTTGGTCGTTGTAGTTACCGGTTTTATTCAGATCAGCCATGAACGTCGCGTGTTCTGCATGCATATAAGCCAGCAGAGCCGCTTCGAAGTCGAGAATTTTCGCAACTTCAACGTCTTTCATAAAGCCTTTTTCAATGGCAAAAATAGACACGCCCATATCGGCGACGCCCATTGGCGCGTACTGTAATTGCTTCATCAGCTCCGTTACTTTCTGGCCGTGGTCTAACTGCGCACGAGTCGCATCATCCAAGTCAGAAGCAAACTGCGCGAATGCGGCCAGTTCAGAATATTGCGCTAATGCCAGACGAATACCACCGCCAAGCTTTTTGATGATCTTCGTTTGAGCCGCACCACCAACCCGCGATACCGAGATACCAGCGTTAACTGCTGGACGGATACCGGCGTTGAACAGGTTCGATTCTAAGAAAATCTGACCATCGGTGATTGAAATCACGTTGGTTGGAACGAATGCAGAAACGTCACCACCTTGGGTTTCAATGATAGGTAACGCGGTTAAAGAACCGGTTTTACCTTTCACTGCGCCATTCGTCATACGCTCAACATAGTTGTCGTTGACACGTGATGCACGCTCTAACAAGCGGCTGTGTAAATAAAATACGTCGCCTGGGTAAGCTTCACGACCTGGTGGACGGCGTAATAACAACGAGATTTGACGGTAAGCAACAGCTTGTTTAGACAAATCGTCATAAACAATCAGTGCATCTTCGCCCAAATCACGGAAGTATTCACCCATGGTACAACCAGAGTAAGGAGCCAGGAATTGCAGCGCCGCAGCTTCAGAAGCAGACGCAACTACCACGATAGTGTGGGCAAGGGCGCCGTGTTCTTCTAGCTTACGTACTACGTTGGCGATGGTCGAAGCTTTCTGACCGATACAAACGTAGATACATTTTACGCCAGAAGTATTCTGGTTGATGATCGCAACGATGGCCACCGCGGTTTTACCCGTCTGACGGTCACCGATGATCAGCTCACGCTGACCACGACCGATAGGGATCATTGCATCAACAGATTTGTAACCGGTTTGCATGGGTTGATCGACCGATTGACGCTCGATAACACCTGGGGCAATTTTTTCTACCGGAGCAAATGCAGTGGCTGCAATTGGACCTTTACCGTCGATTGGCTCACCTAAAGTGTTCACCACACGACCTAATAACGCAGGACCAACTGGCACTTCTAAAATACGGCCAGTCGATTTTACTTTGATACCTTCACGTAGGTCCGCATAGGGACCCATAACTACAGCACCTACAGAGCTACGCTCTAAGTTCAGTGCGATAGCGTAACGGTTACCAGGAAGCTCGATCATCTCGCCTTGCATACAATCTGCAAGGCCATTGATCCGGATAATACCATCGGTAACAGACACGATAGTACCTTCGTTACGAGCTTCACTGACAACTTCAAACTGAGCAATACGTTGTTTGATCAGTTCAGAGATTTCAGTGGAATTCAGTTGCATGCTCTAATCCCCAATTATGACTGCAGCGCAGTGGCTAAACGGTCTAACTTACCGCGAACTGAGCCATCAATAACCATATCACCGGCTTTGATTAACATACCGCCGACAACTGTCGGATCTACGCTACAGTTCAACTTAACATTGCGTGCTAAACGCTGTGATAAAGCTGCGATCAGCTTCTGTTGCTGTGAAGCATTCAGTTCAATAGCAGAAACAACATCAACAGTTGCTTCTTTTTCAAACTCAGCCTTCAACGCCACAAAAGCTTTAAACACAGCAGGCAACGCCAATAAACGTTTGTTTTCGGCCATCACTTTAATTAAGTTTTGACCTTGTTCATTGAGTTGCGCACCACAAACCTGGATAAAAAACTCTGCTTGTGCTTCTGCACCCGCATTGCTTTGCAGACGCTCGGCGACCACGTTGTTATTCGCAACTTCAGCTGCAAAAAACAACATATCAGCCCAGGCCGCCAAAGCGTTTTGTTCAACTGCAAAGTCAAACGCCGCTTTGGCATAAGGACGAGCTACATTCGTCAAATCAGACATGGCTCTTCCTCTTACAGTTCAGCTACCAGTTTTTCCAGGATGTCGCTGTGAGCAGCTTCATCAATTTCACGTTGAAGAATACGTTCTGCACCAGCCACTGCTAAAGCGGCTACTTGCTTACGTAAATCTTCTTTCGCACGGATGCGTTCAGCTTCGACTTCGGCTTTGGCTTGAACCAGGATTTTTTCCCGCTCGGCCTGCGCTTTGACTGCAGCTTCTTCGATAATCTGCGCTTCGCGTTTTTTAGCTTGGTCAATCAGGGCTGCGCCCTGTGCTTTTGCTTCAATCAGCTGTTTTTTTGCATTCTCTTGCGCTAAACGCAGGTCCTGTTCGGCGCGATCACTTGCGGCCAGGCCATCTGCAATTTTTTGCTGACGAGTTTCAATGGCGCCGATAATTGGTGGCCATACCCATTTCATACAGGCAATGACGAACACCAAAAACGCGATTAACTCACCAATGAGAGTGGCGTTAATATTCACGAACGCTTCTCCTTAATTACCAAAAGTAAAAGTTCTGTCGGATGTTTCAAATTACATCGCAAACAGCATGTACAGACCAATCGCAACACCGATCATCGCGATCGCATCGATTAAGCCTGCAACGATGAACATTTTACCTTGTAACGAAGGAGCTAGTTCTGGTTGACGTGCTGCAGACTCTAGGAATTTACCGCCTAAAGTACCGAAACCAATCGCAGTACCTAAAGCACCAAAACCGATTAACAGAGCAACTGCGATGTATTTTAAGCCTAATACCATTTCCATGATTTTCTCCAAGTTTCTAAAGTTAAAGTTAAAGTTAAAACGAAATCTTTTTTGATAAAATTAATGCTTCTCGTGCGCCATACTTAGATACACCACGGTCAGCACCATAAAGATAAAGGCTTGTAACGTGATAATCAGAATATGGAACATTGCCCATGGGAAGTGCAGTGGTAACTGCCAAACACCGAGTAGAGCAATCAGAATGAAAATCAGCTCACCAGCATAAAGGTTACCGAATAACCGCAGCGCTAGTGAAAGTGGCTTGGCCAACAATGCCACTATTTCCAGAATGAAGTTGAACCAATACAACCAAGGCGTATTAAAAGGTTGCGTGGTGAGTTCTTTAATAAAACCACCAATACCTTTGATTTTGATTGAGTAACCGATCATCAGAATAAATACGCCTATTGCTAATGCTAAGGTCATATTTAAATCGGTGGTCGGAACCACTTTCATGTAGACATGAGCAGGATCATAACCCATGGCCCCGCCAATTTGCTGAGCTGTCCACGGGATGAAATCAACTGGAACTAAATCCATCAAATTCATCAGGAACACCCAGACGAAAATTGTCAGCGCTAAAGGTGCAATGACTGTACTTTTACCATGAAAGGTACTTTTAACGGTATCGTTGACAAATTCCACAACCATTTCAACGGCACATTGCCATTTGGTTGGGACGCCGGCATTGGCTTTTTTGGCCACTGCGCGAAAGGAGAATAGGAACACAAGTCCCATAAAGATTGACCAGCCTAAAGTATCGACATGCCAGGTCCAAAAACCTTCGCCGACACTCCAGTTGGTCAAATGGTGGGTAATATACTCTTTGCTTGTAATCTCAGCACCAGATGCCATCGTTAGTCCCAATTATCGTAGTTAATCAAAATCGGTAAAAACACCTGTAATATCAATGCGGAAACTAATCCGACAAAAAATAGCCAATCGACTATTACAGCATGTTTAAGCACCGCAATAACCAGCAGTGCCATCAATAAAAATTTGAAGGTTTCGCCGCGATAAATAGACTTCAAAATCAGCTGTAGCTGATCAGTCCCTCGAAAACGAAACACATACCACGTAAATACACAATGGGGCAAAACTACACATAACGCGCCATAAAACGCCGATTTTGCTGCTAAGGCATCAAATGCCAAAAAGACGAAGGCTGCGATTACAAAAGCTGCGGCCATTTGCGACAAAAAAGTTATTAAAATCAGTTTGTAACGCTGTTTTGCTGTGGCTAAAGTCAACAAATACCACCTGAAAAAAGCTTAAATATCAACGCAAAAAACTCGCGCAAGTATACTGAACTGCCTTATTTTTGCAACCAAAAGCGGCGTCAGTGCTCAATTTGTCGGTATTCTAGTAACCCGACCGCCTAAATTTCAGTCGTGACAACCCCAAGTTTGGCCAGAATGCCATCAAGCTCTGCCAGATTGCTATACCCGATCACCAATTCACCTTTGCCTTTTTTGCTATAGCTAATTTGTACTGGCGCAGCAAATTTATCACTTAATGTCTGCTCCAAGGCGGCTACGTCTGGGTCTTTTATTTTTGGTTCGGTGGGAGGTAGGGGCTCAAGAATGCGTCTTACTAAGGCTTCAGCTTCACGAACGGTCATTTGTTTTGCAGCAATGACACGACCCGCATCTGATTGCTGTTGTGGTGTTAACGTCAGCAACGCTCTAGCATGGCCCATCTCGATATCACCGTGTTCAAGCAAGGTTTTGACATCATCTGTCAGCTGATTTAAACGTAGTAAGTTGGTGACTGTAGTTCTAGACTTACCAACAGCATCAGCCACTTGCTGATGCGTTAGTTCAAACTCTGTCGAAAGGCGTTGCAAAGCAACTGCTTCTTCCATGGCATTTAAATCTTCACGCTGGATATTTTCAATCAACGCAATAGCAACAGCGGCTTCGTCTGGGACGTTTTTGATAATGCACGGTATTTCAGACAAAGCTGCAAGCTGACTGGCACGCCAACGGCGTTCACCAGCAATAATTTCATATAAGTTTTCTGCAACCTGCCGCACGACAATAGGTTGGATCACGCCTTGCGCACGAATAGAGCTCGCTAGGTCTTCCAGCGCATCCTGCGACATGTCTTTTCGTGGCTGATACTTTCCAGGTTGTAAAAATTCGATCGGTAATTTTTGTAGCTCATGCTGATGACTTTCAGCTGCTGCGATATTTCCAGCGGTTTCTGGCCGACTATTTGTCAGCAATGCATCCAGTCCACGTCCTAAACCACGTTTTTTTACCGACATCTGTTCACTCATTCCTTCAAATCTCAAACTGGCGCTGTTGTTTTGACGACTTTTTTATCAGCCCGCCGTAAAATTTCACCGGCAAGGGCCAAATATGCTTTGGCACCGGTCGAACTTTTATCGTAATACATCACAGGCGTGCCAAAGCTAGGAGCCTCGGCTAGACGAACGTTGCGAGGGATCACTGCGCGGTACACTTTTTCACCAAAATGCCGTTTTAATTGCTCTGATACATCATTGGCGAGACGGTTTCTTGGGTCATACATGGTCCGTAAAATACCTTCGATTTTTAAATCGGCATTGATCACAGAAACAAGTTTATTGATGGTCTCGACCAACGCAGTTAGACCTTCTAACGCATAATATTCACATTGCATTGGCACTAGTACTGAATCTGCTGCAGCCATCGCATTGACTGTTAACATGTTCAAAGAAGGTGGACAGTCGATAAATATAAAATCGTAGTTATCGCGGTGATCTTTTAAAGCATTACGTAATCTTAATTCACGCGCAAATACGTCAAGTAAACGCACTTCTGCTGCAGTCACGTCAGAATTTGCCGCAACCAAATGATATCCGCCAGCCGTCTCAGTGACGACAACTTCTGGCAACGGTTTTTCTTCAACCAGTAATTCGTAAGCGGTGGCAGCCACTTCGTATTTATCTACACCACTACCCATGGTGGCATTGCCTTGTGGATCGAGGTCGATTAATAAGACTTTTCGTTTGGTAGCAGCCATAGAGGCGGCCAGATTTACTGCGGTGGTGGTTTTTCCAACACCACCTTTCTGATTCGCGATAGCGATGATTTTTCCCACAGTACTCCCTCGATCAATCTGTCTAAATAGCAACCTTCTGCACTATCACCAAAAAACGTTGGCCGTTCAACTCCGGGATCTGCAAAGCTTCATTGGCGACAACTTTAACAAAATCAGGCAAAGCTGCAATTTCTTCCGGTGCTTGTGCTCCTTTCATGGCTAGAAACAAGCCATTAGCAGCGGGTAAATGCGCACAGCACCCGATCATATCACTTAACGAAGCAAAAGCACGACTAAGCACGATGTCATAACCATTTGCCGGTTGATGATCTTCGACCCGGCTCTGCAATGGGGTTACATTTTTTAGGCCCAGCTGTAATTTAACCTGATTTAAAAATCGAATTCGTTTCCCAAGGCTATCTAACAGCGTGAACTGTTTTTGTGGAAAACAAATGGCCAGTGGAATGCCTGGTAGGCCAGGGCCTGTACCTACATCGATGATGTGTTGACCATGAATAAATGGCGCAACGGCCAGACTATCCATGATGTGTTTCACCAGCATTTCCATTGGATCACGCACCGATGTAAGGTTATAAGTGCCATTCCATTTATCCAGAAGTTGTACATATTGAACCAGTTGTTGTAACTGTAAATCTGATAACTGTAAGCTGGTTTGTTTTACTAGCTGGGTAAGTTTTTCGAGCATGTAATTCCTGCTTGTTCGCCATTTAAATTAAACACAATCATTCTGTTACGCAGTTTTTCGCAACAAACCCTGCTTTTTCAGGTACACCAATAACAATGAAATTGCCGCCGGAGTAATACCTTGGATTCTGGAGGCTTGTCCTACTGTTTCAGGTAACGACTGATTAAGTTTCATGATCACTTCGTTGGACAAACCTTTGACCATCGCATAATCAAATTTTAAAGGTAAACGACTGTTTTCATTACGTTCGTGTTTTGCAATCTCATCTTGCTGGCGATTAATATAACCTTCGTATTTGATTTGAATTTCAACTTGTTCTGCTGCCGCAAGATCGAGCAAAGCTGGACCTACGCCTTCAATTGCCATCAGATCCTGATAATTGACTTCAGGACGACGGATCAGATCTTCAAGACTTGCTTCACGACTCATTGGTGTTTTTAGCAAGGCATTTACGCTTGCAATGGCAGTATGTTGTGGATGGATCCAATTTTGCTTCAAACGTTGACGTTCAAGTTCTATTTGTTCCATTTTGATATTAAATGCGGCCCAACGCTCATCATCGACCAGCCCCAGTTCCCGTCCTTTGGCGGTTAATCGTGAATCTGCGTTGTCTTCACGTAACATTAAGCGGTATTCAGCACGACTAGTGAACATCCGATAGGGTTCTTTGGTGCCCATGGTTGTCAGATCATCAACCAGAACTCCAGTATACGCCTGGTCACGACTTGGGATCCAAGCCTCTTTTTCCTGCACTAACAATGCGGCATTTAAACCTGCCAATAAACCTTGCGCTCCAGCTTCTTCGTAACCGGTAGTGCCATTAATTTGGCCTGCAAAAAACAAACCTTTGATAAATTTTGTTTCTAATGAAGTTTTCAGATCTCTGGGATCAAAAAAGTCATATTCAATGGCATAACCAGGCCGGGTGATATGGGCATTTTCAAGGCCGGGAATTGAATGAACCAGAGCCAATTGTACGTCAAAAGGTAAGCTGGTGGAAATACCGTTTGGGTATAATTCGTGGGTGGTTAAACCTTCAGGTTCAATAAAGATCTGGTGTTTATCTTTGTCCGCAAAGCGATTAATTTTATCTTCAATTGATGGGCAATATCTTGGACCTACCCCTTCAATAACACCGGTGTACATTGGTGATCGATCAAGACCACTGCGGATAATATCGTGAGTTTGTTGATTGGTGTAAGTGATGTAACAAGGAATTTGCTGCGGATGATCGCTGACCTTGCCCATAAATGACATCACTGGTACCGGCGTATCTCCGGGTTGCGGCTGCATTTTTGAAAAATCGACACTTCGGGCATCAATGCGCGGTGGGGTTCCGGTTTTCAAACGACCAACTCGAAATGGTAGATCGCGTAACCGTCTGGCTAGTGCAATGGATGGCGGGTCACCAGCACGTCCACCGCTATAATTTTCTAATCCGATATGGATTTGACCGCCTAAGAAAGTACCGACGGTAAGCACGACCGTTGTGGCGCTGAATTTAAGACCCATTTGGGTTACAACACCGCAAACTTGGTGATTCTCAACGATCAGATCGTCACATGATTGTTGAAAGATCTGTAAATTTGGCTGGTTTTCTAAAGTCGTTCGGATCGCTGCTCGATACAGTTGACGATCTGCTTGCGCCCTTGTGGCTCGAACTGCTGGACCTTTTGAACTGTTCAGGGTGCGAAATTGGATCCCTGCGAGATCCGTTGCTTTTGCCATTGCGCCACCTAAGGCGTCAATTTCTTTTACCAAATGGCCTTTGCCGATCCCGCCAATTGCTGGGTTGCAGGACATCAGTCCTAAAGTTTCTACATTGTGGGTCAGCAATAGAGTTTGCATGCCCATGCGAGCGGCTGCTAACGCAGCTTCGGTGCCTGCATGACCACCGCCGACCACAATCACATCATAACTTTGCTGAAACAACATATCTGCCTCTGGTACTTCAAGGTGAACGCTAAAAAAGGGGGCACGCATTGTAACTGGATCTGGTCTGAAACGGAACGACTAAAATACGATCTCGATCCTTGACGATCTCTTAATATATAAAAAGATCTTTGTTTAGATCTTTTTATTATTTTTACTATTAAGGGAGCTCTTTTGCGTGGATAAGGTGCTTTTAGTACAGAGGATCAAGATCTTACCGAAGATCTAAGCTGTGATCTGATCCGGATCTACTCACCTTGATCCTGTGTTTAACTAGCATACTTACCCACAGGCTTGGCACGGACTGATTTAGTTCAGAGGATAATACCAGCATATCCACTTACTTATACCTTACTTATGCACATTTTATATTTATTTAATATAAAACTGTTGATAACTTGGTATAGCTTGATCATAACTAAGATCTGCGCTTTATCATGCTTTTATCAGATCTATATTAAGCGTTTGATTTGTCTATCGTAGATGATGAGGGCTGTTGATTGTGAATTGCTGCAATCGATGAGTTGACTTATTTAGTACGTCCAGTTTTTGGAACATGACTTGTGTAGTTTGCGGGCTTAATAGCCCGCTTTTTTTTACCGTTAATATTAGACCTGATAATTTACTGTTCTAACAATTCTAAAAATTTAGGTAACCATAACAGAGCCTGATCTTCTGGTAATTCTGCTGTTAATACATCGATATTTAAGCTGATACCGAGTGGTTTTGCATACCTTGTTGCGAGCAATGTTTCTATTTTTCTACCGGCAAGACAAAAAGTATCGTAGCTGGAGTCACCTAAAGTGATCACGGCAAAAGAAACTGTGGTAAGATCTGTTTGATCTTGTGCTACTTGATCCGCAAAGGGTTGGATATTGTCGGGCAGATCACCCGCACCGTAGGTCGAGGTGATCACTAACCAGGTAGAGTTTCTGGCTAGTTGTTCTAAATCGGGTGTCAGATGCAGCCTGACTTCATAACCCGCTTGTACCAGTGTATCAGCAACTTGTTCTGCAGCGTATTCCGCTGCACCCATTTGGCTGCCCACGAGGATCTCAATCATCTGTCAAACCTATGTCAGTAAAATGATTGGCTATACTACTGGAATGAAAACGTACAAAGCCATGCTTTTTGTACGTTTGGGGTATTTTTACAGCAAAGCAGGCTCTGTAAAACTACAATAGCACAACCACCTATCGCCTGCGTGTTATTGAGGTTTTACAATATATGTCTGAGTCCCTGACTTTTTCCCAGCTCGCGCTGCCAGAACCCCTGTTGCGTGCAGTCACAGAATTGGGTTATGAAACTCCATCGCCTATCCAGGCGGCGGCCATCCCAAAGCTGTTAGCGGGAGAAGACTTGCTGGGCCAAGCGCAAACCGGTACTGGTAAAACAGCCGCTTTTGCACTGCCATTGTTAGCGCGGTTAGATCCTGCGCAAAACGAGCCACAAATTTTGGTTTTGGCACCTACCCGAGAGTTAGCTATCCAAGTTGCTGAAGCATTCCAGGCTTATGCCCGGTTTATGCCAGCGTTTCATGTCCTGCCTTTATACGGCGGTCAAAGTTATACTAACCAGTTGAAATCACTAAAACGTGGTTCGCAAGTGATTGTTGGTACACCAGGGCGTATCCTGGATCACTTAGATCGTGGTACTTTAAAACTAGATAAATTACGTGCCATTGTGCTTGATGAAGCTGATGAAATGTTGCGTATGGGCTTTATCGATGACGTACAGACCATTATGGATGCTACGCCAGCGGGTCGCCAAGTTGCGATGTTCTCTGCAACTATGCCTTCGCAAATTCGTGCTATCGCACAGAAGCATTTAAAAAATGCGCATGAAATCAAAATAGAATCAAAAACCAGCACTGTTGAGCGTATTTCTCAGCGTTATGTGATGCTGGACAGCAATCAAAAACTGGACGCGTTAACCCGCGTACTGGAAGGTGAAGAATATGATGCCAGCATCATTTTCGTCCGCACCAAAAGTGCCACCGAGGAAATTGCCGAAAAATTAGGTGCTCGCGGTTATGCTGTAGCTTGCCTCAATGGCGATATGAACCAGGCCAACCGCGAACAAACTATTCGCCGCTTAAAAGCTAGCCAGATTGACGTGATTGTTGCAACTGATGTTGCGGCGCGTGGTTTGGATGTCGAACGTATTAGTTTAGTTGTTAACTATGATATTCCGTATGACAGTGAAGCTTATGTTCACCGCATCGGTCGTACTGGCCGCGCTGGTCGTGAAGGTAAAGCGATTTTGTTCGTTTCGCCGCGTGAGCGTCGTTTATTACGCACTATTGAAGTGGCGACGCGCCAACCAATCGAAAAAATGTCTTTACCAACAGGTGAAGTGATTGAGCAGCGTCGTATTGAGTCGTTCCGCGAGACATTGGCAAATACCATCGAAGCTAAAAACTTAAGTTTTTTCCAAGACTTAATTAACGATTGGCGTGAAAAGTTAGAAACGACAGACGCAGATTTAGCTGCAGCGCTGTTGTATTTGGCTCAAAAAGATCAACCGTTGAATGTCGCTAAGCAATTCCCTGAAATTCGCGAACCACATGCTCGGGGTGATCGTCCGGATCGCCCAAGTGAGCGTTCAGGTGAACGTCCAGCTCGTTTTGAGCGTGGTGATCGTCCAGAACGTTCAGGCGACCGTCCTGAGCGCGCGCCGCGTCCTCGTCGTGAAATGCAAGGCAACTACAACACGTACCGGATTGAAGTTGGTAAAGAGCATGGTGTTCGTGCTGGCGATATCGTTGGTGCTATCGCCAATGAAGCCAATATCGACAGTCAGTTTATCGGTAACATTAAACTGTTTGATCATTTCTCTACCGTCGAGCTGCCAGCAGATATTCCAACTGAAATCTTCCAGCATTTGAAAAAAGTTTATGTACGTAAACAAAAACTAAATATCAGTGTTGATGCAGGTGGCAGTGCCGGTGAGCGTACTGAGCGTCCAGCCAGTGACCGTCGTCCATCGTCGGCTCCGGCTGGTGGTGCACGTCCAGGTGCTGCACCGAAACGACGCACCCGCGAGTAATCATTCTGTGTGAGTTAAAACCGGCTTCGATGCCGGTTTTTTTATGTCTGAATTTTATCAAACGAAATTAAATCGGCGGCAATTCTGTCGAAATGTGCTGGATTATTGCCGGTCCAAACGTTTGATTGAATGTAGTTTTGATTCGGTAGCTTGAAGCTGTAATACACAGCCCCAAGATCAACAAGACGCCAGTTTTCGAGTTGCTAAAATGATCATTGCCTGCCCACATTGTGCTGGATTAAACCGGATTGCCGTTGAAAAATGCTCTGCAGCGCCTGTTTGCGGAAAGTGCAAGCAACCGTTGTTTAATGGCCAACCCGTTGAAATAACGAACGCGAATTTTGAAAACTTGGTACAAAAATCTGAATTACCAATAGTTTTAGATTTTTGGGCCAGCTGGTGTGGACCATGCCAGAATTTTGCGCCAGTCTTCAGTCAGGCCGCTCGTGAACTTGAACCGAACTTTCGGTTTGGTAAAGTGAATACCGAGCAACAACAACAGCTGGCAAATCAGTTTCAAATCCGTTCGATCCCGACGTTAATGTTGTTTCAGCAGGGAACTATAATTGCACAACAGTCTGGATCTTTGCCAAAGACCCAGTTTTATCAATGGCTGCAACAGCAGGCAGTAAAATTAAATTCGCGCAATTAAAGCTGCGCAGGTGTTCGCCCTAAGCTTGTTTTAAACGCGAGCTTACCTATGGTTAAAATTGCTATCAGATACAAGGAACTCTATGAAATCAATAGTGTATGCCATGACAATACTTGCTACAGCATTGCCTGTCAGTGCAATTGAGTTATCCAGCCCTGACATTAAAGAAGGCCATTTTATGGCCAGTACTTTTGAATTTTCAGGCTTTGGTTGTGCAGGTGGCAATAAATCCCCTGCGTTACAGTGGAAAGATTTACCTGCTGGCACCAAAAGTGTGGCGCTGACGGTTTATGATCCAGATGCGCCGACTGGCGCCGGTTGGTGGCACTGGTTAGTGGTCGATATTCCTGGCAACCTCAGCGGTTTAGCGCAAGGAGCTGGCTCTACTGGGGGGAAAATGCCTGCCGGTAGCCGTAGTTTTAGCAATGATTACGGGATCAAAGATTTCGGTGGTGCCTGCCCACCCCAAGGGCACGGTATGCATCGCTATCAGTTTACATTGTGGGCATTGCCAGAAGCGAAGTTTGCAGTGCCGGATAATGCAAACGCCGCGACGGTCGGGTATATGTTAAATGCCAATGCTTTAGGGAAAAAGACACTCACTGCGACTTATGCTCGCTAACAGCATCAGTTGTGAGAGATAGCGGCCAATACCGACTTTGTTGTACGGTGTTGGCCATTTGTTTGCGAGTTTTGTGCTTGCCCGTTATTTTCCGATACAAAAACTGGAGAAAATTCGGCCAAGTAAATCATCTGAACTAAATTCGCCAGTAATTTCATTCAGCTGTTGCTGGGTTAAACGTAGCTCTTCCGCCAGAAGCTCACCGGCCAGATGGTTATGCAGCTGATAATCCCCAATTTCTAAATGTTCCATTGCACGCGCCAGCGCATCAAGGTGGCGGCGGCGGGCGATAAAACTGCCTTCGCTGCTAGCTTCAAAACCGACACACGCTTTGAGGTGGCTGCGAAGAGCATCACTGCCTTGATTCGTTTTAGCAGAAATATGAAATACGGCGTTATCACCGTTGATGTTCGCGCCGACATGTTCCCCGGTTAAATCGGCTTTGTTTCTTACTACGGTGACGCCTAAGGTTTTTGGTAAGCGTTTGATAAACTCTGGCCAGATTTCGTTGGGGCTCGTGGCGTCGGTAGTTGTACCGTCGACCATAAACAGCACTCGATCGGCTTGCATAATTTCTTGCCAGGCGCGCTCTATGCCTATCTGCTCCACTTTGTCAGTCGCTTCACGTAAACCCGCAGTGTCGATAATATGTAGCGGCATACCGTCGATATGGATGTGTTCTCGCAGTACATCGCGGGTAGTACCGGCTATTTCTGTGACAATCGCAGCTTCACGCCCAGCCAAAGCGTTTAGGAGGCTGGATTTTCCAGCGTTTGGCCGGCCAGCAATCACGACTTTCATCCCTTCGCGTAGAATACTGCCCTGCGTCGCTTGTTTTTGAATATTGGTCAGTGCCGCGATAATGGCGGCTAAATCCGTACTCACTTTGCCATCGGATAAAAAGTCTATTTCTTCATCGGGAAAGTCGATTGCGGCTTCAACATACATCCGAAGGTAGATAACTTTTTCGACTAGCGCATGAATTTTACTTGAAAACTCTCCCTGCAAAGATTGCATCGCAGAGCGGGCTGCTTGCTCTGAACTCGCGTCAATCAAATCAGCGATCGCTTCGGCCTGAGTTAAATCGAGTTTGTCATTCAGAAATGCGCGTTCAGAAAATTCACCAGGGCGCGCAATCCGCACACCGTGGTGTTGTAATAATCGACGCAGCAACATATCCAACAATACCGGACCACCATGACCTTGCAGTTCCAGCACATCTTCACCGGTAAACGAATTGGGTCCGGGGAAGTATAAGGCGATGCCTTGATCCAACACGGAACCATCAGCGTCGTAAAACGGTAGATATTCCGCGTAACGGGGTTTTGGCAAGCGGTGAAGTATCGCCTGAGCCACTGTTTTTACGGCTGGGCCCGATAGGCGCAAAATGCCAACCCCAGCGCGTCCTGGAGCTGTGGCCTGTGCGGCGATGGTGTCAGTCGTGAACATACAAACCTCATGGTCTATTGTCTGAAATTCAGCCAGAAGTTAAGTCTGGCAGGTCGCTACATGTTGCTGAGCTATTTTCTGGGTTATTTTCGCATAGCCGCCAAGTGACGTATAAAAAAATGCCCATTTACAAAATGGGCATTGGTGTGTGGATCTATCGTGGCGCCGCTATTTAGCTTGGCGTACGTACAATCCTTTTTTCTCCATCCCACGGTAGATGTATAACATTTGTGCTAAAGAAACTAAGTTGCTGACGACCCAATACAAGACTAATCCGCTTGGGAACCAAAGGAAAAATACCGAGAACGCCACCGGCATCCAAAGCATAATTTTGGCTTGCATTGGATCTGTGACGGTCATTGGAGTCAGTTTTTGCATGATAAACATGCTGATGCCATATAACACCGGCAGTACATAATACGGATCTTTGACGGATAAATCAGTGATCCACAACATAAACGGCGCTTGGCGTAATTCAACACTTTCGACAAAGACCCAATACAGCGCGAGAAAAATCGGCAATTGAATCAACATCGGCAGACAGCCACCCATCGGGTTTACTTTCTCTTTGCGATATAGTTCCATCATCGCCGGACCCATCTTCTGACGGTCATCTTTGAAGCGCGCTTGTAGTTCATCAATTTTGGGTTTGAGATTACGCATCTTCGCCATTGATTCGTATTGTACTTTGGTCAATGGAAACAAGGCGCCTTTGACTAATAATGTGATGGCAATAATAGCCAGACCCCAATTACCGACAATACCGTGGATAAATTGCAGGAACCAAAAAAGTGGTTGCGAGATAAACCACAAAATGCCGTAGTCAACTGTCAGATCAAGCCCGTTGGCTAATAGCTTCAGGTTATCTTGATCCTTTGGACCGGCATAAAAAGAGGCGTTAAAAGTTTTAGTTTCGCCAACGGCGATGCTGGCTTGTGGGCCTTGTGCCCCAATCACCCCTAAATTGCCGGAAACTAAGCTATAAAGTTGGTTGTTATCTTCAGCTTGAGGCACCCAAGCTGCAACGAAGTAATGCTCCAACATGCTCACCCAGCCGCCTTTTGTACTCAGGCTTAGGTTGGCGTCTGCCATGTCTTCAAATGAAAACTTCTGATAACGTTGTTCCGCCGTTGAATAGGCGCCACCACGGTACACAGGCATCATCATATTGCTGCCTTTACCGTTATCGATAGTTTGAGCAAAATGATAATATGGCTGAACTACTTTGCTGCCATCACCTTGGTTGGTGACAGAATATTCGACCCGGACATCATATTTACCTGCAGTGAAAATAAAACGTTTTTCAATCAGTAAACCATTGTGTTGTAGCGTAAATGGCACCGTCAATTCAGTTTGACCGCTGGCGAGCTGATAGTTGTTTTGTGCAACTTGATATGTTTGACGCGGTGCTTTTTTGTCATCAGGACCGTCGCCGAGTAAACCGGATTGAGCAACGTATTCAAAACCATTCAGTTGACGCATTAACTGATAGGCAGATGAATTTTCCTGCGATATTGTAAAGTTAGGCAATTCCAAGCCAACGATATCGCCACCCTGAGTATTGATTTTAACTGTGAGCACGTCGGTTTTTACTTCGACCAGTTGCACATTGCTGCTAGTTGGGAGCGCTGCAGCAGCCGGAGTTGCGACATTATTGCCGCTGAGTTGTAAATCAGCGGAACTAGTGGTTGTTTGAGGAGTAGTTAAATTGACAACCGGCTTCGGGCTATAATCAACCTGCCATTGTTGCCACAATAAAAAACTGACTAAAGCCAGGGCAATAACTAAAAAACTGCGTTGCGATTCCATGTGTGAGCTTATCTCTTTGGCTTTTCCGGAACGGGATCATCACCACCCGGATGTAAAGGGTGACATTTTAATAAACGTTTGGTTGTTAACCAACTGCCTTTTATTGCACCGAAGCGTTCTAAGGCTTCAACCGCATAATGCGAACAACTTGGGTAAAAACGACAACTGGGACCAAACAGTGGACTGATACAACGCTGATAGCCTTTTATCGTCTTAATTAAGACTTGGGCTGAAGTGCGAGGTACTGGCGGGAGATTTTGCTCCATAACCGCTCCAGTTGTTTGTGTAACTCTTCATTATCCGTGTTGCTGATATCACCTTTGACCATCAGAACCAAATCTACCGGCGGTAGTTGATGTTGATGTAAACGAAAGCTGTCGCGGGCACAACGTTTAATACGGTTGCGTTGCGTTGCTAATTTAACACGTTTTTTTGCGATCGTCAGACCAATACGCGGAGTGATTAAAGAATTAGGTTTACAAAGGATGGTAAATAAAGGAGATGCAACCCGAAACGGGTTTTGAAAGACATTGTCGAATTCGCGGGGAGTTAACAAACGTAACTCCCTGCTGAAGGTATAGCTGACCACGCAGCGCTTTATAATCTGACTAGACTGTTAAGCGCTTGCGGCCTTTAGCACGACGACGCGCTAATACTGCACGGCCATTTTTAGTAGCCATACGTGCACGGAAGCCGTGGACGCGAGCACGTTTTAACAAGCTAGGTTGAAATGTTCTTTTCATAACTTCGTCCGTCCGGTCGATATTTACTAAGGTTTATCTGTGTTTTAGTAAAAAACCAAAACGCAGCGATTTCTAAAGAGCGCGAATTCTAAGGACAATATAGGCACTTGTCAATGCGATCCTTGGTTAAATAACGATCTGATCCTTTTGCTACACTCGATTTAGCAGAGTTTTCCACAGGCGAGCTGTTGTGTCGGGATAAAATGTGAATTAAGTGCAATTTATATCCCCGATATTTCCGATTCGTCTTGGCATTTCCTTCGGTATTATCAATTTGTATAAAGCTTATTAATTCATATTATACAATGACATAAGTTAATTTTTATTGAAATGAAGCTTTTTTCAAAAAGTCAATATTGCAGTTGTGGATAAGATCAGACCATAATGCGTGTCTTTGCATAATGCCTGCCTCGCTAAATAACTATTATTCGAGGCTCTTGGAGATATGGTGTATCAGTCAGTCTGGCAAAATTGCCTTGAAGCACTCCAGTCTGAATTGCCTGCGCAGCAATTCAGCATGTGGATCCGGCCATTGCAAGCCGACAGTTCTCATGATGCACTTACGTTATTTGCACCAAATCGATTTGTTCTCGACTGGGTTCGGGACAAATACTTAAATCGGATCAATGAGCTGATCCACGACTATTGTGGTGATCATGCACCCCGTTTGCGCTTTGAAGTCGGCAGCAGTCAAAAAGCCGTCAAGGCGCCAATGCCTGCCCGCACCAATCATATCGCCCCAACCCAAGTTATCCAAGCGCCTGAAGTTGCCGAGCCTGCGCCCAAAGCGATTGCGCGCAGCAATGTCAGAGCTAATTATACTTTTGATAATTTTGTTGAGGGTAAATCTAACCAGTTAGCTCGCGCCGCGGCTAGTCAGGTTGCGGATAATCCAGGAACTGCCTACAACCCTTTGTTTATCTATGGTGGCACTGGCCTCGGTAAAACGCACTTATTACACGCGGTTGGCAATGGAATTTTGGCGAAAAAGCCCGACGCCAAAGTGATTTATATGCATTCCGAGCGTTTTGTCCAAGATATGGTGAAGGCGTTACAAAATAACGCGATTGAAGAATTTAAACGCTATTACCGCTCTGTTGATGCATTACTTATTGATGACATTCAATTTTTTGCTAAAAAAGATCGTTCTCAAGAAGAGTTTTTTCATACTTTTAATGCCTTACTTGAAGGTAATCAACAAATTATATTAACTTCTGACCGTTACCCGAAAGAAATTGACGGTGTCGAAGAGCGGCTAAAAAGTCGATTCGGTTGGGGTTTAACCATTGCAATCGAACCACCAGAGCTTGAAACTCGGGTGGCAATTTTGATGCGTAAAGCACAAGAAAATAATATCCGTTTGCCGGAAGAAGTAGCATTTTTTGTCGCGAAACGACTTCGTTCCAATGTTAGGGAATTGGAGGGTGCACTAAACCGGATTACGGCCAACGCCAATTTTACCGGTCGGCCTATTACCATCGATTTTGTTCGTGAGTCGCTACGTGATTTACTCGCCTTGCAGGATAAATTGGTCACGATTGAAAACATCCAAAAGACCGTCGCTGAATATTACAAAATACGAATAGCTGACTTATTGTCAAAACGTCGTTCGCGCTCGGTCGCAAGGCCACGCCAAATGGCAATGGCGTTATCAAAGGAATTGACGAATCACAGTTTGCCAGAAATTGGTGATGCTTTTGGTGGCCGTGATCACACGACGGTGTTGCACGCAGTGCGAAAAATTGAGTCATTAAAAGAAGAGACTCATGAAATTAAAGAAGATTTTCAAAATTTGATTCGGACGTTGTCGTCTTAATAGGGAAAGGTTATGCAATTTTTCATTGACCGTGACACTCTGCTAAAGCCACTGCAAATGGTTTCTGGTGCTATCGAGCGCCGTCATACATTGCCTATTTTGTCTAACGTCCTGTTAGATGTATCTGTCGATCAATTGTCGTTGACGGGCACTGATTTGGAAATAGAACTTGTTGCTGCGGTTCCGTTAACTCAGGTGCAGACCACGGGCCGAGTGACGATTCCAGCAAAGAAGCTGTTGGATATTTGCCGCTCTTTACCCGAAGGCTCAACCTTACATATTGCCGTACAAGGTGATAATTGCATCGTGAGTACCGGTAAAAGTAAATTTACCTTGGCGACCTTAAGTGCCACTGATTATCCAAATTTAGAATCATGGCAAGGTGAAGTCGAATTTGAGCTCAGCCGATCCCAACTAAGAAAGTTGCTTGACGATACTGCTTTTTCGATGGCAAATCAGGATGTTCGGTATTATCTAAACGGTTTGTTATTTGAAGTTGATAATGGCACCTTACGAACGGTCGCTACCGATGGCCATCGCTTGGCACTAAGTTCAATGGAGTTGCCGATTGTCGCTGGTCAACAAAAACAGGTCATTATTCCAAGAAAAGGTGTTTTGGAATTGATGCGTCTGCTGGCAAATGATGATCAGGTGATCCGTCTGGCGATAGGCCAGAATCACATTCGGCTGCTCGATAACCAGTTCAGTTTCAGCAGTAAATTGATTGATGGCCGCTTCCCAGATTATCGTCGAGTGTTGCCTCGTAATAGTTCAAAACAGGTCACTGCCCATCGTTCAGTGCTCAAAGACGCCTGTGTTCGGGCATCTATTTTATCCAATGAAAAGTATCGCGGTGTACGTTTTACTTTAAGTTCTGGTGAATTACAGATTGTTGCGAATAACCCTGAGCATGAACAAGCAGAAGAGATCATCGAAGTTGAGTATCAGGGAGACACCTTGGAAATTGGCTTTAATGTCGGTTATGTATTGGATGTGTTAAATACACTAGCGACAGATTTAGTGATCATGCATTTAAGTGATGCGAACTCCAGTTCACTGGTCGAAGGTGTTGGCAATCAAGGCGCGTTGTACGTCGTGATGCCAATGCGTTTGTAAATCGTTTTCCATTATGGCTTTGGCGCAGTTGCAGCTGACTGAGTTTCGCAATATTCAGTCAGCAAATATACAGTTTTTACCTTCAATCAATTTAATCTACGGTGAAAATGGCTGTGGTAAAACCAGCGTGCTGGAAGCGATTTATCTGTTGGCACATGGCCGTTCATTTCGCACAACCAAAGCGCAGAAAATGATCCGGCATCAGCAAACGCAATTGGTACTCCATGGCAAAGTGAACTGGGCGCAGCAGTTGCTGAGTGTAGGTCTGCAACGGGACCGAGCTGGTGATTGGCAACTGAGACTAAACGGTGAAAAAGTATTGCGTATTGCCGATATTGCTAGCTTGTTGCCAGTTCAGTTGATCACTCCGGAAAGTTTTCGATTGTTTTTTGGCGGGCCGAAAGAGCGGCGTCAGTTTTTTGATTTAGGATTGTTCCACGTGGAACCTTCTTTTTATGAATTGTGGGTGCTGTTTAATAAGGTTTTAAAACAACGTAATGCCTTATTAAAAAGCAAACAGCAGTACAATGAAAGCTACAGTTTTTGGGATCAACAATTCGCAGATGTGGCCGTGGCTATTCAAAAGTTACGGCAAAAATATATCACGCAGTTAGATCTGGTATTGCAACCGTTGTTACGACCTATTGCGGCGCTAAACGAATTGGAGTTGGAGCTAACTCCAGGCTGGATATGTAAGCAAGGTGATGCTGCAGAGTTATTTACTCAATTGCGTGAGAGTTTTCAAAGTGATCTAAAGCTTGGTTATACCCAGCTTGGACCACAAAAAGCTGACCTTCGAATTAAAGTAGCAGGTGAATATGTTGACGAGTTTTTGTCTCGCGGTCAGCTTAAAGTTTTGCTGTTTGCGCTTAAAGTCGCACAAAGTAACCTAATTTTTTCCAGCGGCCATAAACAGCCGCTGCTGTTGATCGATGATTTAGCATCGGAATTGGATGACCAATCCAAACGCTATATCTTTAGTTTTTTACATCATATCAATTCGCAGGTTTTTATTACTGCAATTGAAGCTGCTCAGGTCTTGCCACATGTGTCAGACACTGAGGTTGGATTGTTCCACGTGGAACATGGGCAGATAGTACGGACGGATGAACATGGCCGAAGAACATAATTACGATTCCTCCAGTATCAAGGTACTGAAAGGTTTAGACGCAGTCCGGAAAAGACCGGGCATGTATATTGGTGATACTGACGATGGTTCAGGTTTACACCATATGGTATTTGAGGTTGTCGATAACTCTATCGATGAAGCCTTAGCCGGCTACTGTAACGATGTATTTGTTACTATTCATAGTGATAACTCAGTTTCAGTCCGTGACAACGGCCGTGGTATTCCAACAGACATGCATGAGGAAGGCGTCTCCGCAGCTGAAGTCATCATGACGGTGCTGCACGCTGGTGGTAAATTTGACGACAACTCATACAAAGTTTCTGGCGGTTTACATGGCGTAGGCGTATCGGTTGTTAACGCTTTATCTGATAAATTGGAGTTGACCATCCGCCGCAAAGGCCAAGTCCACAATCAGATTTATCGCCTCGGTGTCCCTGATGCTGCGCTAAAAGTCATCGGTGAGACCGAAGGTACTGGCACAGAAATTCGGTTTTGGCCAAGCGATACTATTTTTACCGATATCAATTATCATTATGATATTTTGGCAAAGCGTCTACGCGAATTATCATTTTTGAATTCTGGTGTCAGTATTGTTTTGACGGATGAGCGGGATGACAAACGAGATCACTTTAAATATGAAGGTGGTATCGAAGCTTTTGTGCAGTATTTAAACCGCACTAAAACGCCGATACATCCAAAAGCATTCTACTTTTGCGCTACCCGCGATGATGGTATTACCGTTGAAGTGGCTATGCAATGGAATGACTCGTTTCAAGAAGGCATCTATTGTTTTACCAATAACATTCCACAACGTGATGGTGGCACCCACTTGGTAGGTTTCCGCTCTGCGTTAACAAGGGTCTTAAACACTTACATCGACGCTGAAGGTTATGCGAAGAAGATGAAGGTGTCGGCGACAGGTGATGATGCACGCGAAGGCTTAACTGCCGTGATCAGTGTTAAAGTGCCAGATCCGAAGTTTAGCTCACAGACTAAAGACAAGTTAGTGTCCAGTGAAGTGAAGTCGGCCGTTGAAAGTGTGATGCACGAAAAGCTAAACGAGTATCTACTGGAAAACCCAAACGATTCGAAAATCATTGTAACTAAAATTGTTGATGCGGCACGCGCACGCGAAGCTGCTCGTAAAGCCCGAGAAATGACGCGCCGTAAAGGTGTATTGGATATCGCTGGCTTACCAGGGAAGTTAGCTGATTGCCAAGAAAAAGATCCAGCATTATCAGAGCTTTACCTGGTAGAGGGTGACTCTGCGGGTGGCTCAGCTAAGCAGGGTCGTAACCGCAAAAATCAGGCAATTTTACCACTGAAAGGTAAAATTCTGAATGTAGAAAAAGCTCGCTTTGATAAGATGATTTCATCACAGGAAGTTGGCACCCTCATCACCGCTTTAGGTTGTGGTATTGGTCGCGAAGAATACAATCCGGATAAAACGCGTTATCACAGCATCATCTTGATGACCGATGCCGACGTCGATGGTTCGCATATTCGCACCTTGTTACTGACATTCTTCTACCGGCAAACGCCAGAACTGATTGAACGTGGTTACATTTATATTGCTCAACCGCCACTGTATAAAGTGAAAAAAGGTAAACAAGAGCAATACATTAAAGATGATTCGGCGATGACTGAATATCTGACCACGTTGGCACTGGACGAAGCAACCTTACATGTCAATCCGGATGCTCCTGGTATCGGTGGTGCACCACTAGAGGCTATCGTTACGCAGTACCATAAATGCAAAGCGACGATTGAGCGTTTAGGTCGTAAAATTCCATTAAACTTGTTAAACGAGCTGGTGTATGTACCGGGCATTACGGTTGACATGCTCAAAGATGCTGAGTTGACCAAAGAATGGGTTGGCCAGCTGGCGAAACGGTTGCAGGATAAAGAAGGTGACGGCTCCAGCTATGCCTTCGATGTCGCGGTTGATCGTGAACGGAATTTAACCTTACCAAAAATCGTAATTCGCCAGCATGGTATCGACAATGAATACGTATTACATTACGACTTCATCACGTCTGTTGATTATGGTCGGATTGCTGCTTTGGGTGAATCAATCCGTGACTTGATTGAAGACGGTGGTTATTTCCGCCGTGGTGAAAAAATCAAGCCGGTGACAAGCTTTGTCGAAGGTTTAGAATGGTTAATGACAGAATCTAAACGAGGTCTTTACATCCAGCGTTATAAAGGTCTTGGTGAGATGAACCCTGAACAATTGTGGGAAACCACGATGGACCCAAATACCCGTCGTATGTTGCAAGTGACTATCGAAGATGCGATTGGTGCCGATCAACTGTTCAGCACCTTAATGGGTGATGACGTTGAACCGCGCCGAGCATTTATCGAAGAGAATGCGCTGCGAGTGGCTAATCTGGACGTTTAAGGTATTTGTTGTACAACAAAAGGCTCCTTTGGGAGCCTTTTGTGTTTTAAGTGACCCGTTGCTGCGTAATAGTTTATACATAAGTCGCTGCGCGATAGGCGACGTTAGCATTGGAATATATAAGTCGGTTGGTCTGGCGTATGTAAAGTTTTCTATGGCAGTGCCTGTTATCAAGCTAATCAACCTCACCAAAGACTCCGCCGGCAATTCACCCTAAAGCGCCAGAATAGGTTTCTTCGTCGGTCGTTATGATTGGCTCCTAACATCACCAAACATTGTGAGTCACTACTATAGTGGTACAAATTCGTAAAAAACCAATGAAAATGCGACTCTTTGCTACAGAAAATCGCGGTAAATAGGTATACTTTTGCGTCCTTTTCTTAAGCGGGTGCGTTGTGATGCACAAATATGATATTCAAACATTCCAGGGATTGATCCTGGCATTGCAGGATTATTGGGCGCGTCAGGGCTGTGTCATCGTCCAGCCATTGGATATGGAAGTTGGGGCTGGTACTTTCCATCCAATGACTTTTCTGCGCTCTTTAGGCCCAGAGCCAAGCAATGTGGCTTTTGTTCAGCCATGCCGCCGCCCGACCGATGGTCGTTACGGCGAAAATCCGAATCGTCTGCAGCACTATTATCAGTTTCAAGTCATCTTAAAACCATCGCCGGACAATATTCAGGAACTCTATTTAGAGTCGTTACGTGAGCTCGGAATTGATACGCTGGTGCATGATATCCGTTTTGTCGAAGACAACTGGGAATCGCCAACGCTAGGTGCCTGGGGCCTTGGTTGGGAAGTCTGGCTCAATGGTATGGAAGTGACACAATTCACGTATTTCCAGCAGGTCGGTGGGTTGGAATGCCGGCCAGTGACTGGCGAAATTACTTATGGTTTAGAGCGTTTGGCGATGTACATTCAGGGCGTCGATAGTATTTATGATCTGGTGTGGGCCGATGGGCCATTAGGACGCGTGACCTATGGTGATGTGTTCCATCAGAACGAAGTCGAACAATCTACATACAACTTTGAATATGCCGACGTACCTGCACTGTTTGCCGCTTTTGACCAGCATGAAGCGGAAAGCCACAAGCTGATTGAACTTGGCTTACCATTACCTGCCTACGAAAAAGTAATGAAAGCGTCGCATGCGTTTAACATGCTCGATGCCCGCCACGCGATTTCAGTGACCGAACGGCAACGCTATATTCTGCGTGTTCGGACGTTATCGAAGGCTTGCGCAGAGGCGTATTACGCTGCTCGGGAAAAGCTTGGTTTCCCACTCTGTCGTACCGAAACTAAAGCGCAGGAGGCCTAACGTGGTGCAAGATTTTATTGTTGAAATTGGTACCGAAGAGTTACCGCCGAAGTCGCTACAGACTTTAGCTACGTCGTTCCAGAAAAATGTGCTCGATGAGCTAAATAAGCTGGGTTTACAGTTCACTGACAGCCAATGGTATGCAGCACCACGGCGCTTGGCAGTGCGTGTGAACAAGCTTGCAGCGCAGCAAGCGGATAAAATTATAGAAAAACGTGGCCCCGCAATTGCCGGTGCTTTTGATGCTGCCGGTGTACCTACCAAAGCGGCAGAAGCCTGGGCACACGCCAATGGCATTACAGTAGAACAAGCCGAGCGGCTTGAAACCGACAAAGGCGCTTGGCTCATTCACCGCGCCAAAGTGACCGGCAGTGCCACCGTGGGCCTTTTGCCTGAGGTGATTAGTTTGGCTCTCGCAAAGCTGCCCATCGCCAAGCCAATGCGCTGGGGACATTCCACGGCTGAATTTATCCGCCCAGTACATACGGTTGTGATGCTGTATGGCAATGACGTGGTGCCTGCAACTGTGCTTGGCAAAAATGCGGGACGTCAGACATACGGCCACCGTTTTCATGCGCCTGGGCTGGTAGACATCGCCAACGCAGATAGCTATTTGTCGACCCTAGAGCAAGCCTTTGTGGTCGCAGATTACGCCAAGCGTCGCACTTATATTGCTGCTGAAGTGGCGATAACTGCCGCTTCACTGCATGGCGCTGTTGCCCCCGACGAAGCGCTGTTAGATGAAGTGACGTCGTTAGTCGAATGGCCAGTGGTATTAGTCGGTTCGTTTGAAGAGCGCTTTCTTGAGGTTCCGGCCGAGCCGTTAATCTCGACAATGAAAGACAATCAGAAATACTTCCCATTGCTCGATAAAAACGGCAAGTTACTGAACAAGTTCATTTTTGTTGCCAATATCAGCAGCAAAGACCCAAACCAGATTATCTCTGGCAATGAAAAAGTCGTGCGACCACGCTTAACCGATGCGCAGTTCTTTTTTAGCGTCGATAAAAAAACCAAACTGGTTGACCGCCTAGAAAGCTTGGGCACGGTGTTGTTTCAACAAAAACTAGGCACTTTGCGTGAAAAGTCGGAACGTATTGCGCAACTGTCAGGCTATATTGCCCAAAAGATTGGCGCCAATGTCGCGGATGCCACTCGGGCCGGTTTGTTATCAAAAACGGATCTGATGAGCAACATGGTCGGTGAGTTCCCTGAAACACAAGGGATCATGGGGATGCATTACGCGCGTATTGACGGTGAAGCTGAAGCGGTCGCTGTCGCACTCAATGAGCAATATAAACCTCGATTTTCTGGCGATACTCTACCCGTGCAGTTAGAAAGCTGTGCGGTGGCTATCGCTGACAAGTTCGATTCGCTGGTGGGGATTTTTGGCATTGGCCAAGCACCCAAAGGTGATAAAGACCCGTTTGCCCTTAGGCGCGCTGCGATTGGTGCACTGCGGATCATGGTGGAAAAACAACTGCCATTGGATTTGTTAGATATTATCGCTTTTGCCCAAAGTACCTTCGCTGACAAGCTGACACAAACGACCGTAGCGGACGAAGTCTTGGAGTTTCTACTTGCACGTTTCCGTGCTTGGTATGAGGCAGAAGGTTATGCGGTTGATGTAATCCAAGCGGTATTAGCGCGTCGGCCAACAAATCCAGCCGATTTCGACCGCCGTGTCAAAGCGGTCGCGGAGTTTCGCAAGTTAGAGGCGGCTACGGCACTGGCTGCGGCCAATAAGCGAGTAGCCAATATCTTAGCGAAAGTAGAAGGCGACTTGCCAACGACAATCAACCAAACGCTATTGCAAGCTGGTGCTGAACAGTCATTGGCACAGGCATTACTGAGTCAGCAACAAGCAGCAACTGACCTGGTCGCTGCCGGTGACTACAATGCGAACCTGACTCAGTTGGCTGAGCTGCGTACTGTTATTGATCAGTTTTTCGATGAGGTGATGGTCAACGTTGATGATCAAGCAGTGCGGAACAACCGTTTAGCGTTATTGAATCAACTTCGACAAGCTTTTCTACAAGTCGCCGATATTTCGTTATTGCAATAAAAATAACGACATCACAAGGCCTGCATCGGTGATGGATCGATGCGGGCCTTTTTATTGCCGAAAGGTAAGGTGAGGGGTGGTGTCAGTATGTTTAACGGAGTGATTAAAACTTTGCGGCCGCGGTTAGGTTGAAGATTAACTAGCTTAATTCATGTCAGATGCTGATAAAGCGCAGATATGCTTGTTTTTCAACTTACTTGATTGCGCCCATTCGATTTCGATATATATAACCGCTGATCAGCCAGTTTAATCGCAGACAAAATTTCGCTTTTATCTTGTGCTAATGCCACGCCAAAACTGCAGGTAATCACCAAGTCTGGGTATTCTGACAACAGCCTGCGCTGCGCAATGCCTGCCCTTATTTTATCCGCTACCCGCAAGGCATCTTGCAGCCCCGTTTTTGGGAGTAGCAGTAAGAATTCTTCGCCGCCGTAGCGACAGGCAATATCTTCGGTCCGTAGTTTTTGCCGGAAAAACAGGGCAATTTGCTGCAGCACAATATCGCCTTGGTCATGGCCAAAACTATCGTTGACGTGCTTAAAATGATCTAAATCAGCAATAATCACCGCCAACGGGAAAAAGTGTTCCGGCTGCATGGCCACATGTTGTGGCAACTCTTCATCGACAAAACGGCGGTTGGCGAGCTGGGTCAATGCGTCGGTGTTTGCTTGTATTTCTTTGCTACGTTGTAATAATTCCATCGCATTATGACTACGCTCTCGAAAATGCTCGTTAATCCAGCCGACGGCGATCACAGTGGCTAAAGAGGCTAAAAACCTGGTTATTTCGGTGTTTTTATACAGTGCGAGCACGAAGTCGGGTTGGTATAACATGACGCCAAGGACGAGTATCAGTAAGCCGTTTACTTGCAGACCTATTTTAGAGCCTAGCAAGCCAAAGACGATGACTGGGAATGGATACACCCAATACAACGCGGTATTTTGATATCCGCCGTGATACACCAAGCTCAAAACAAACAACCCGACTAACACCGTTTCTATAACACAGGCTTTATCGAGTTCATTACTGGCATGAAACCAGGCAATATTGACGAGAAATGCGCAGGCACAAGAGAATAAGATGGCCTGTAGTAAATAATCGGCGCTAAGCAGGTGCTTAAAACCAAGCACCAGCATAATGAGCGATGTGATGTAACTTACAAAGAGTAGAATATAACGGCGGCGTACTGAGTCAATAGAAGCTGCTTTGTTGGAAATGGGTTTGAGCAATACCAAAGCTGGCCATCCTGAAACAATGAGTAATCATGATTTTGCAACTGGACTGTCGAAATAACAAGCTTATCAGCTGCTTTTTTTCAGCAGATAACGGTATGGTAAAACGGTGGTGTCGCTAGCGATAAGTTCGTGATCCATAAATCGACAAAATGCCGGAATATCACGCGTTGTTGCCGGATCATCGGCAATAATCAATAGTGTTTCGCCGGCTTGCATCTTGCGGATGGTTAATCGCAGCATCATCACCGGCTCTGGGCAGCGAAGGCCTAAAGCGTCGAGTTGCTGATCGGCCGAACTAAATAAATGCTGCATCAACATGTTTCCAGGCTAGTCGACAGGCCAATATACTATCGGCTCTGTTGGTGTATTTTAAAAATTTTCTCTATTCGACTGTCACCATCCCGCTGGATAGTGACAGTCACAACACATGATTAGATAAAAATAGCGCTGACTTGGAACAGTCGCTCCACTTCGCCGATAAACTTTTTATCGACCAAGAATAAAATAACATGGTCGTCGGTTTCAATGAGCGTGCTGTCGTGCGCAATCATCACTTCATCACCACGCACAATCGCGCCGATGGTGCAGCCTGGCGGTAGTTTAATTTTGCCGATGGTCAAACCAACGACTTTTGACGTCGTTTTATCACCGTGAGCAATGGCTTCGATGGCTTCAGCAGCGCCACGACGTAACGAGTAAACATTCACAATATCGCCGCGGCGAACATGGGTTAATAGCGCAGAAATGGTGGCTTGTTGCGGTGACACGGCAATGTCTACTTCGCCGCCTTGCAGCAAGTCAACGTAAGCACCACGTTTGATCAGAACCATGGTTTTCTGTGCGCCCATCCGTTTGGCGAGCATCGCCGACATAATATTGGCCTCGTCGTCGTTGGTTACGGCCAAAAATACATCAACTTGGTCGATATTTTCTTCTTGTAACAGCTCAGGATCGGACGCATCACCGGCATAAACCACGGTGCTTTCCAGGGCGCTTGATAAAAATTCCGCCCGCTCTTTACTACGTTCAATTAATTTAACGCTGTGGGTTTTTTCCAGCGCTTTAGCTAGGCCAAAACCAACGTTGCCGCCGCCGGCAATCATAATGCGGCGATAGGTAGATTCAAGCTTTTGTAGTTCGCTCATTACGGCGCGAATATGTTTGGTTGCTGCAACAAAAAACACTTCGTCGTCAGCTTCAATAATAGTGGTACCAATCGGCTTGATTGCGTGGCCTCGGCGGTAAATTGCAGCAACCCTTGCATCAATGTGCGGCATATGTTCACGTAACGTAGACAAGGCATGGCCGACCAGTAAGCCGCCATAATAGGCTTTTACGGCAACAAGGCTGACACGTCCCCCGGCAAACTCAACCACTTGCAACGCGCCAGGGTAGTCAATGAGACGGCGGATATAGTCGGTCACCAGCGTTTCCGGCGCAATAAAATGATCGACCGGCATATCGTCTTTGTTAAACAGTTGGTCGCGATATTTGATGTATTGGTTAGTCCGAATACGCGCCACTTTGGTTGGGGTGTTAAAAATACTGTAGGCCACTTGGCAGGCGACAATATTGACCTCATCGCTATTGGTCACCGCAATGATCATGTCTGCATCTTCAGCACCGGCTTTTTTTAAAATATCCGGGTGGGCACTATGACCATGCACGACTTGTAAATCGAGTTTGTCCTGAAGTGCGCGTAATTTGTCGGCGTTGATATCGACCACAGTAATGTCGTTTTCTTCACCGACCAGGTTTTCTGCCAGCGTAGCGCCGACCTGACCAGCACCTAAGATAATGATTTTCATCAGTTTGCCTTTTTTTGCAGTTTGGCATAATAAAAACCATCTGCACTTTGTTCACCGGGCAGAAGTTGCCATTGGCTGTCGTTAATGCCAAGACCAAGCGCAACTGGAATTGCGTCCTGATGATGCGCTAAAAACTGCGCGATTTGTTGCTGGTTTTCCTGCGGAAGCACACTGCAGGTGGCGTACAGTAAAGTGCCACCGGGTTTAAGCAGTGGCCAAATTTGGATCAAAATTTGTTGCTGTAACGTCGCTAGTGCGGCAATGTCAGCGGCTTTTCTAAGCCAGCGGATATCTGGGTGGCGGCGGATCACGCCGGTCGCAGAACAAGGAACATCAAGTAAGATGCGATCATACAGTTCGCCATCCCACCATTGTTTGGGGGAGGCGGCATCACCGGCTTGCACGTCAGCTTGATGGCCTAAGCGGTGTAAGTTTTCACGAACCCGGACTAAGCGTTGTGGGTCTTTGTCTAATGCCAAAACTTGTGCTTGTGGTGCCAGCTCCAGTAAATGACCGGTTTTACCGCCTGGCGCACAACATGCGTCCAAAATACGATCGGTATTTACTGGTGCCAATAGCAGCGCGGCATATTGCGCTGCTAAATCCTGCACCGCAAACCAACCTTCTTGATAACCTGGCAGCACCGTAACGTCAATCGCTTGCTCCAATAAAATGGCTTGTTGTAGCAGGGGTTGGGGCTGACTAAAGATAATGCCGGAATCAGTTAACGCTTGGCAAAACTGAGCAATGCTGCATTGCTGAATATTCACCCGTAGCCATAATGGAGCTTTTTGCTGATTCGCATCAATCACCGCTTGCCACTGCTCTGGGTAAGCTGTTTGCAACGATTTTACCAGCCACGAAGGATGATTGGTTTGCACAGAAAGGGGCGCCTGACTGACATCGAACAGTTCTGGCTTACGTTGTACCGCGCGCAATACGCCATTAATCAGCTTGGTCATGGACTCGCCTTTTAAAGCGCGTGCCGCTTCCACGGTTTCACCGACCGCAGCATGATCTGGAATGCGCAAAAACTTCAGCTGATAGATGCCAACATAAATTAGAAATTGTAACGGGCGAAGTTGTTTGATAAGAGGTTTTGTCATCAGTTGTTGGCAGACAAAATCCAGCTGTGGCAAAAAGCGCAACACGCCAAAACAGATTTCTTGCAATAACGCTTTGTCGGCGGGCAAGGCAAATTGAAATTGTGCTTTGGGCAGGACATCAGACAGCGATTTACCCTGATCAACCACCTGATAGCAGCAAGTGGCGGCTACCGCACGTAAATTGGCGGTCATTGTGCTGCTCCGACTAGTTGACCCACTGGAAACCAGTCGGCACGGCCGTTGATAAAATCGGTAACCGCCAGCGCTTTTTTACCTGGTGGTTGCAGCTGCTGCAGCACCAACGCCCCCTCGGAAGTTGCAATAACAATCCCTTTTTTGCCGACACTGAGCACTGTACCCGGTGCGGCAGTTGACGGTGTTGAGTCGACATCGGCCTGCCAAATTTTTAATTGCAATGGACCAAGCTGCAGATAACTCACCGGCCACGGATTAAATGCCCGGATCTCTCGCGCCAAAGCGACGGCTGATTTATTAAAATCAAGTAATGCTTCTTCTTTACTGAGTTTTTCGGCGTAATTGGCCAAAGTATCCTCTTGCATCACGGCTTGTTGTTGCAGCGCCGGCAGATGTGTCAGTGCTTGTAATAATGCTTTGGGACCAATCTCTGCCAACTTGTGGTAAAGGCTGGCTGAAGTATCATCCGGCGCAATCGGCAAACTGACTTTACTGAGCATCGCACCGGTGTCTAAACCTTCATCCATTTGCATAATAGTGACGCCAGTTTCGCTATCGCCAGCCCACAAGGCGCGCTGAATAGGCGCCGCCCCGCGCCAGCGTGGCAGCAAAGAGCCATGCACATTAATGCAGCCAAGTTTTGGTGTTTGCAAAACGACCGTCGGTAAAATTAAACCGTAAGCGACCACCACCATTAAATCGGCATTCAAATTAGCAAGTTCCGCTTGAGCTTTGGATTTTTTCAGTGATTTCGGCTGGAACACCGGGATTTGGTGCGCCAAAGCCAATTGTTTCACTGGGCTTGCCTGCAGCTGTTGACCGCGGCCTGCTGGGCGATCCGGTTGACTATACACGGCGATAACCTGATGTTCTGAATCAAGTAATGCCTGCAAATGGCGGGCGGCAAAATCCGGCGTACCGGCAAAAATAATACGTAGTGAAGTCACTTAAAATCCTGTGCTGGCTTAACGAGCCGCGTTGCGGGCTTCTTTTTCTAATTTCTTTTTGATTCGATCACGTTTCAGTGGTGACAGGTAATCGATAAACAATTTACCGACTAAATGGTCCAGCTCATGTTGTAAACATATAGCCAATAAACCTTCGGCTTTGATTTCGAACCATTCACCTTCGGTATTTTGTGCTTTGACCGCCACTTCGGCGGCACGATCTACATTGGCGTAACTCTGTGGGACTGATAGACACCCTTCTTCGTACGTGGTGTCACCGCTTTTGTTGGTAATTTCAGGGTTGATAAACACCTGTGGTTGATCACGACTTTCAGAGATATCAATGACGACAACACGTTGGTGAACATTGACTTGTGTCGCGGCGAGACCTATACCATTTTCATCATACATAGTCTCAATCATATCAGCGACTAATTGACGGGTTTCGGCGGTAATTTCAGCGACCGGTTTTGCTATCGTACGAAGGCGATCATCGGGGTAATGTAATACTGTTAAGACTGTCATAGGACCTACAAAATTATACGTTGTTTAACTACTTATGATATGGTCTAATTTTAGCCATTAATCAGCTGTATTAACAGCTTAGTCTGCATTAATTACCACAAGTTCGGGCTCAAGGAAGCTGGTATGCTAAAAATAATAACGACTACAGTAGCTGCTCTGCTGCTTTGTTATACAGGTTTTGTTACCGCGCAGGAATTAACATTAAAACCGAACGCTCCGAAAAGCTACACCGTGAAAGAAGGTGACACGTTGTGGGATATTTCTGGAATGTATTTAGCTCAACCTTGGTTATGGCCACAATTATGGAAGTTAAATCCGCAGGTCGATAATCCGCATTTAATTTTTCCTGGTGACGTTTTAAGCTTAAGCTTTGATGCCAATGGTAATCCCATGTTGGTCGTGAACGGTGATAAGGCCGTGATCACTGTTTCGCCAAGTACTGACACGGCCGCTGCTGGTACCGAAGTCGTTGCTATTGGTGGCGCCTTCGGAATCAAAAAGCTGACACCGCAAATCCGTAAAACCATTAAATCTAGTAAAGCTGTTACCACGTTACCGCTGAAAATGATCCGACCATTCCTGACGTTTGAGCAAGCGCTCACCGAAGACGAAATTGCGGCGCTTCCTTATGTGCTTGGCGCGAACGAAGAGTGGAAAAATACGGTTGCTGAACATATTCTATATGTGAGGGGCGAGCTTGCACTAGGTTCAAGCTATGGTATTTATCGTAAAGGAAAAGCGTATACCGATCCCGTCACAGAAGAGCTGTTAGGCTATGAAACGATTCTCGTCGCCACTGGCAAAGTGTTTCGCCCCGGAAGTATTGAAAATAAAATACCTTCATCAATTCAGGTGATTGATGTCAAACAAGAGATTAAGCAAGGAGATCGACTGATCCCTGCATCCGATGGCCAGTCATTACCGGCATTTTTTGTAATGAGTAAACCAGAAAAGGTGATTGATGGTTTGATTATCGACACCACGTCAGATTTACGAGAGTTTTCGAAGTGGGACATCGTGGTACTTAATAAAGGCCAGCTTGAAGATGTAAAAACCGGGAACATGTTTTCAATTTACCGTAAATCACCGTCAGTGGTCGATACTAAACGTGGACCGATTTATCTGAGCGATGCTAGTAAATATGAAAAATTCACCGGTGGTATTGAAGGTGAGGTTTTAGAAATGCCACGTGAAAAAATCGGTCAGCTAATGGTATTTAAAGTAGCTGATCGGGTAAGTTTTGCCATTGTCACTTCGACCAATAAACCGATTCGGGTTGGTGATTTGATCGGAGAAATTTAACCGATAGTGAAACCAAAAGGGGGCGGTCATGGACGATCTCCACTATTGGCTAGCACTTGCGTCAGTACCGGGTATGGATTTACTGCGGTATCAACGGATTTGCCAGTCTGTGCCATTGCAACAATTTTTCTCTTTTTCTGCATCTCAGCTACAGCAACTTGGCTTGACTGAATATCAAAGCAAATTGTTGGTATCACCCAATCATCGTTTAGTGGAATCTGCCCTCGAATGGCTGCAAAGCGCGCCAAATAGGCATTTTGTGCGCTGTATTGACGATGACTATCCCGATTTATTACGCCAAATTAAACAACCGCCACTCGCGTTATTTGTCGAAGGTGATGTGCTGTTATTATCAGCGTCGCAACTGGCGATTGTGGGCAGCCGACAACCGACGGCGACCGGCAAACAGATCGCGTTTTCTTTTGCCGCCGACTTGTCTCGTCAAGGGGTGACTATAACCAGCGGTCTCGCGCGAGGTATAGATGCGGCTGCACATCAAGGGGCTTTATCTGTGCAGGGCAAGACGGTTGCCGTGTTAGGTCATGGGCTGTCGCATATTTATCCAAAACAACACCAAGCGCTGACCGCGCAAATCGCGGCCGAAGGGGCTTTGGTGTCAGAGTTTTTGCCCGATATCGAGCCTAAGCCATTGTTTTTCCCACTACGGAACCGAATCGTGGTGGGACTGAGTCTGGGCACGTTGGTGGTGGAGGCGGCAGAAAAAAGTGGGTCGCTGATTAGCGCCAATTATGCTGCTGAATACAATCGGGAAGTATTTGCCGTTCCTGGGTCCATATACAATCCGATGGCGGCGGGTTGCCATCAGTTAATTCAGCAGGGCGCTAAGTTAACTCGATCATGTGCCGATATTATGGAAGAATTGCCGATTTGTTCGGCAATAGGTCTAAATAAGACCGTGCTACGTAAAAATAATTGTCAGCAAGACTTGTTCGAACCCAGCTTGTTGGCTAACGTAGGAGATGAGGCCACTGCAATTGACGTTATCGCAACGCGAGCGCAGTTACCGGTGGCTGAAGTAACCATTGCCCTACTTCAACTGGAACTTGCCGGTGAAGTAGCCGTAGTACCTGGTGGCTACATTCGAGTGAGGAGGGCCTGATGATGTTTGATATCCTCGTCTATCTGTTCGAAAACTATATCCATAACGAATCAGAAATCTATGTTAATCAGGCAGACTTGACGCGAGAGCTGGTCAAAGCTGGTTTTCATGATGATGATATTTTTAAAGCGCTGCGCTGGCTAGAAAACTTGTCCAAGCTGCAGGAAAGCCATATTCAACCTTACCTTAGCAAAACCAATTCATCGGCAGTGCGGGTCTATACTGCCGACGAGCAACAAAAGCTGGATGTGGAGTGCCGCGGATTCTTGTTGTTTTTAGAGCAAATTAACGTATTGGATTTACCCACGCGTGAAATGGTTTTAGACCGAGTCATGGATTTAGACAGCAAAGAAGTTTGTCTGGAAGACTTAAAATGGGTGGTGTTGATGGTGTTGTTTAATGCACCGGGTCATGAAACTGCTTATGCTCAGATGGAAGATTTAATTTTCGAAGAACCAACCGGGCCGCTGCACTAAGCGGCCTCTTTTCGCCCTGGCTTGCGGCCACGGTTTCAAGATGGTGGCGCCACTGGCGCTGCTTATGTGCGATAATCGGCCTATTCTTGATACCGGCGTAGCGTTATGTCTGAAGCTCCCTTATTTGCCATTGCCGAACATAAACAAACTTGCCCTTTGTGCCAGCATACGCTGGTGATGAAATCTGGCAAGCATGGCCCATTTTTAGGTTGCAGCAATTATCCGGCTTGTAGCTATATTCAGAATTTGCATCCACATGACAGCACGGTGGTTAAATTGTTAAGTGATACACCCTGTCCCAGCTGTAGTTCGCCACTAGCGGTGAAAAATGGCCGTTATGGGATGTTTATTGGGTGTAGTAATTTTCCGGCCTGTCATTTTATTGTGCATGAAGACGCGCCAGAAGTGGCCGATGTCAGTTGTCCATTGTGTCTTAAAGGTAAATTGCTGGAACGGATCAGCAAATACGGCAAGACGTTTTATGGTTGTGATCAATACCCCGCTTGTGACTTTGTGCTAAATCTCAAACCAGCGCCGGGTCGGTGCCGCCATTGTGGTTTTGGCTTACTTGCTGAAAAATCAACGGCCACTGGCGTCAAGCTAATATGTGCGAGTAAAAAGTGCCAGCTGCCACAAGCTGAATAAGTGCTGTGAGCAGGTAAAAATAACAAAGGCCCAGAACGGGCCTTTGTTACTTATGTTGTATGTCACTTCGCGGCTAAAGCAAGTTTCGCTGCGACTTCAGCTACTTCAGGGAAACTTGGCGGCGGCAAATACTGGCTTAACTCGACAAAGCGTTGTGCCAATTCAGCGACTGTGGCGCCGCTGATATTCAGATGGCCCATTTTACGGCCTGCTCTTTTGTCTTTCCCATACCAATGCAAATGACAGGATGGCAGCGCCAGTATCGCTGGGTCTACATTGTCTTCACCGAGAATATTTACCATCACTGTTGGCCGCACCAACGACGTGCTGCCCAGTGGCAGGCCGCATACTGCGCGCAAGTGATTTTCAAACTGGCAGGTATCCGCACCTTGCTGCGTCCAGTGCCCAGAGTTGTGCACGCGAGGAGCAATCTCATTGACCAATAGTTGCTCGCCGACTTGGAAAAACTCGAGTGCCAACACGCCGACGTAATCAAGTTTCGCACCGAGTGCATCAAACATTTGTTTAGCCTGCAGTTGCAATTGCTGCTGACCTGGCAAAGCAAGTGACACGGCCAGCACGCCATTCACATGGTGGTTTTCAGTCAAGGGATAAACAACTGTCTCGCCTTTTGCATTCCTTGCGCCGACTAAACTGACCTCACGGTCGAAGCGGATAAATTGTTCCGCGACAATCGCTTGGGGTAGTGCATGATCGGCCCCAACCATAAAACTTTCGATATCCGCCCAGATTGCAGCGGCATCTTCAGCTTGTTTTAACCGCCACTGGCCTTTACCGTCGTAACCCGCTAGGGCGCTTTTCAGTACTAATGGCAAACCTAGGGTGGCAATTGCAGCTTGAAACTCAGCTTTGTTGCTGACAATGCGGTAATCGGCATTGGCGACACCTGCGGCATCCAACAATTGTTTTTCTTGCCGCCGGTCGCCACCGGCTTTAATGGCGGTGCTATTTGGAAAAAACTTAGCGCTGGCCTGACAAACTTGCTGTACTGGGTATGGAATATGCTCAAATTCAGAAGTCACGACGTCCGCGTCCGCGACGGCTTCGGCCAGTGTTATGGTAAATTTTTGCTGGGTAACTGGATGCACCACCGTGTCGGAATTTACGTCATAGGCCAACACCTGAAGATTTAACGGCGCACCCGCCAATGCCATCATGCGTGCCAGCTGACCCGCGCCCATCACCAGTACTTTTTTCATTATGCGTCCTTGGCCGGGTTTGACTGACTAAGCACCGAGTCGGTTTGCTCTTGACGAAAGTTATCAATTTTTATCATTAATGCTGCATCTGAAGTGGCCAAAATTTGCGCAGCTAATAAACCGGCGTTGGCTGCACCAGCATCTCCGATAGCCAAAGTGCCCACGGCGACGCCTTTTGGCATTTGCACAATCGATAATAATGAGTCCAGACCTTTTAACGCTTTAGATTGTACGGGTACGCCAAGTACCGGCAAACTGGTAAATGCTGCGGCCATACCAGGCAAGTGTGCAGCACCGCCGGCGCCGGCGATAATCACTTTTAAGCCACGACTAGCGGCATTGCCAGCATATTCAGCCAATAAATGTGGAGTTCTGTGGGCGGAGACAACGGTTGTTTCATAAGCGACACCAAACTTATCTAACATGTCTGCTGCATTTTTCATGGTAGGCCAATCAGATTTTGAACCCATAATGATACCGACTTTCATTGCTGTTTCCTCAAAACTGCCAGGTACTGGCATAATAGGCGGCTATTATAGCCATCTGCGGGTGGTCAGGAAAATATTTGTGTCGCAGTGCAATGATGATGAGTATGGTTTTATGATTTCTAAAACTGAATTAAACAAAGCAATCAAAGCGTTAGATGATGGGCTCGTGATCGCCTATCCGACTGAGGCTGTGTATGGCGTTGGCTGTGATCCTGATGATTTGCACGCAATCGGCTTGTTGTTAAACATTAAGCAACGAGAAAAAAGCAAAGGTTTGATCCTGATTGCCGCAGATTTTTCGCAATTAGCGGCTTATATCGATATCAATGCAATAAGTCTGGAACAGCAAGAGAAAATGCATGCGACCTGGCCTGGCCCTGTCACTTGGGTCGTTCCGGCAAAGCCAGGCCTGACTGACTGGCTGACAGGTCAATTTAGTACTATTGCCATTCGGGTGAGTGATCATCCCTTAGTACAGCAGTTATGTCAGGCTTATGGCAAACCGCTGACATCAACCAGCGCGAATTTATCCGGTCTGCCTGCGTGTCGCACTGCTGCAGATGTTGTTAAACAGCTCGGTGAACAGGTCGCGGTGATTTTGGACGCGCCTACCGGTGGTAGAATGAACCCAACTGAAATTCGTGATATCACCACCGGAGTTATATTCCGGGCTGGGTAAGTGGATCTGCGGCGTTGCGAAGTGAACGCCCCCGCGACAGAGGAAAAAGTAATGCAAAATGTAGATAAAGCTCAGGTCAAAAGTTTTTTGCTGGTGCTGCAACAACAAATTTGTGATGCGCTGACGGCTGCCGACGGCGCCGCGCATTTTGTTGAAGATAGCTGGCAACGCGAGGAAGGTGGTGGTGGCCGCAGCCGAGTGCTAACCAATGGTGCAGTATTTGAACAAGCTGGAGTCAATTTTTCTCACGTATTTGGCGATAAAATGCCTGGTTCAGCCACAGCACACCGGCCAGAGTTAGCCGGACGTGGTTTTGAAGCGATGGGCGTATCGTTGGTGATCCATCCAAAAAACCCGCATGTACCAACCAGTCACGCCAATGTACGGTTTTTTATTGCCGAGAAAGAAGGTGAAGCGCCGGTCTGGTGGTTTGGTGGTGGTTTTGATTTGACGCCATTTTATCCGGTGGAAGCCGATGTTGTGCATTGGCATCAGACGGCAAAAGATTGTTGTGATCCATTTGGCTGTGATGTTTATCCAAAGTATAAAAAGTGGTGTGATGACTATTTCTATTTAAAGCACCGGCAAGAAACCCGCGGTGTCGGCGGTTTGTTTTTTGACGATTTGAATGAGTGGGGCTTTGAAACAAGCTTTGCTTTTATGCGAAGTGTCGGTGAAAGCTTTACTAAAGCCTATTTGCCTATTGTAGCAGCGCGCAAAAACACGGTGTATGGCGATCATGAACGTCAATTCCAGTTGTATCGCCGTGGCCGTTATGTTGAATTTAATCTGGTGTTTGACCGCGGCACGCTGTTTGGGCTGCAAAGTGGTGGGCGTACTGAATCCATTTTGATGTCAATGCCGCCATTGGTGCGTTGGGAGTACGGCTATCAGCCTGCACTAGGTTCCGCCGAAGACTTGCTTTACACGCGCTTTTTGCAGCCACAGAACTGGCTTGGTTTGTAAATTTATGTCGAGTCAGCAGTGAATGATGATCAACCGTAAGCTTAGTTGTCGCGGTTGATCATATGACTCGCCAATTGCCCCAAAGCTTCACTTAAACCCTGACGCAGCATTTTGTCCGTAACCACCTCTGTTAATGCTTTATCCATACAAAACATCCATTGATCGCGTAGTTTTGGGCTGACGGTAAAAGGCAGATGACGTGCTCGTAGTCGTGGGTGGCCATATTTTTCCTCAAATAAGCCTGGGCCTCCGAGCCAGCCAGATAAAAACTCGAAGAACTTCTGCCGGATAATATCTAGCGGCAACGGGTGAATGGCATACAGATCTGCCGCTTCAGGCGCTGTAGCCATAATGTCATAAAAGCGGTTCGCCAGCCGATGTGTAGCCACTTCACCGCCGATCAAGTCATAAGGAGTGACTTGTGGTGTTGGATGGCGCTTGTTATCGTCGGTATTAAACATGTTTTTTAGCAACTTTATCATGGTGGTAGGTGTGGACCGTTACGCTGTATTTGGAAATCCCATTGGGCATTCAAAATCGCCTTTCATCCATCGCTGGTTTGCCGAACAAACCGGCCAGGATTTGCAATATGACGCCATTCTAGCACCGGTCGACGGCTTTGCCGACAGTTGGCAGGGTTTTGTCGCGACCGGCGGTCGAGGTGCGAATGTCACGGCGCCATTTAAAGAAGATGCGATGGCGTTGGCGCAGGTGGTAAGCGAACGGGCGCAACAAGCGGGTGCAGTGAACACCCTTTATATAGATAACAGTGGGCAACTTTGTGGCGATAATACCGATGGTTTAGGTTTAGTTGCGGATTTACAACGACTGGAGGCAACACTAAAAGGTGCGAATGTTTTGCTGCTGGGCGCAGGTGGTGCTAGTCGTGGAGTTGTTGGGCCTTTGTTGGCTGCTGGTGTGGCTCGTGTCCATATAGCCAACCGTACGCCAGACAAAGCGTCTATTGTGGCGAACTTGTTTGGCCATCAGGTGACAGCGTCAGGATATGCCGATATTCCAGCAGATAGCTGGCAGCTTGTGATCAATGCCACATCTTCGAGCCTCAGTCAGCAGCGGCCAGATTTACCGGCTGCACATTTGCAATCTTGCAAACTGGCATACGACATGGCCTACGGTAAAGAAGCTACAGCGTTTTTACGATGGTGTCAGCAACACGCGGTGCCAACCTGCGCTGATGGAATTGGTATGCTCGTGGCGCAGGCGGCGGAAAGTTTCGCCATCTTTCGTGGAGTAAAACCAAACATGATGCCGATTCTTGAAAAACTAACGGCGTTGGTACGAGCATGAATCAGCAATTGATATTCAATCACGACTTCAAGCTGGCTGCTAACAACAAAGCTGTCACTTGTAGTGTATTGCAGTCTGGTTTTCGGATCGCTGTTGTTATAAGAATGCCGGAAGGATGGGAGCCCCATCTTTGGCTGAGCCAAGTTAAGGGCGATGGTTTTTTCTGGGAAGAGCAAATAGAGGAAGCGTTGAGAGCCAATCAACTCGATAGTGGTGGCTTCCTTTATTTGGACGGGGCTTACTAGACATCAATAGCGCATCACGAACGCAGCTAAGAATCAGCTCTGCGCCAGATACTCGTTTTTTAACACGACATAGTTTTGTGCCGACACCGTAAGAAAGGCACGTTCTGCATCGGTTAAAGGACGAGCTTGCTTCACTGGGCTACCGACATATAAAAAGCCAGATACCAATGTTTTTCCTGGAGGTACGAGACTTCCGGCGCCAATAATGACGTCGTCTTCAACCACCGCATCATCCATCACAATCGCACCCATGCCCACTAGGATCCTATTCCCAAGCTTGCAACCATGTAACATACACTTATGACCTACTGTGACATCTTCGCCAATAAGGAGTGGGGAACCTGTTGTGTTTTTTTCGCTAGGCCGAGAGACGTGCAATACAGTGCCGTCTTGAATATTGGTTCGAGCCCCAATCCTTATTATATTTACATCACCACGTGCTGCGACTAAAGGCCAAATACTAACGTTCGTTGCTAATTCAATGTCACCGACCAAAACTGCGCTTTCATCAATATAAACTTCTGATCCCATTACAGGTATTACACCTTTATAAGAACGAATTGCCATGCTGAACTCCTTTGTTGTGTGGAAAGTATGCGGCAATTGTTGGGAAAAAGCACTGTTCGAGCGAAAAAGAAGCTGTCGCACTCAAAAGTGTAAGTTTTCTCGAATTTCCACTTGTCAGTCATCAGAAAGTGTCTATAATGCGCCCCATGCCGACGGGGTGGTGCGAAAGCAGCAAGCCGGGTGAGTTTGAAAGAAGTTGAAAAAGTCGATAAAAAGACGCTTGACACGAACTTAAAACTGACTAAAATGGC
>JBBKWN010000057.1:0-8906 GCA_037968955.1 Rheinheimera sp.
CAATTTGCCAGAGCTAGATTAGTCTCTGGCTGCAGTTTTGACGGGTGGGCCTTTGAGTTCAATGGTATTTCCCATTGGATCTTTGATGTACAACGAAGGCCCAAAACCATCAGCGCCATATCTTTCTGCGCTGGTGGACACTGCAATACCGTGATTCTCGAAAAATGCCGTCAATGATGTACAGTCATAAGGATCGACCCGCAGACAATAATGATCCATGTTATGGCCCTCAGTTTGAGGCGCGGCGCCACCAGCTTGTCCCAACTCACCTTCCACACTCACTAAGTCAATCAGTTGCTGCCCTGCACGTAATTGGTACAAGCCCAGCTCTGGTAAGCTACGTTCCAGTGTACACCCGAGTCGCTGTTGATAAAATTCTAGCATCGGGAGTAATGGCTGGCAGCGCAGCACGATGTGGTCGAGTTGCAATATTTGAAATATCATCGGTCGTCTTTTTTCCTATTGAGAATGAGCTAACCATAGTGCAAAAACACCTTTATGGTGAACATCAGACCACAGTTATAGGGAAACGAAGTAGGTCGAAAGTTGTCAGCTCTTAGGTTGTAACAAAGCGATCCAGCCTGCGGCATCAGCTAGCACAAACTGATATTGACGGCTATCCGCCATGGTAATGGTGATGGCGTCTGCAATTAATGGGATAAAACCACCGCCTTTGCCATAAGCGGGTTCAACTTTGCTGATTTCGTCTCGGGGAATCAGATAGGGGCCTAAACCGTACGCCTGATTAAATGGTTCAAAGTGCAGTGTTACCGAGTTGACACTCAAGTAACCATCGCTATGGCCGGCACCTAATTGTGCGGTCGCCAGCACTTTTTTTTGAATGTGACGGTCAGATAAGCTACTGAGCATGGGCGTGTCCCTCAAAGGCTGTTCATTTTAGTCTAAACCTGCGGCACCACCCATTGCCAGTGATTGAATGTCAGCAAATATGTCAGACCTGCTGCTCTTTTGCCGGCCCTTCCACAAGCACCATCTCCACGAGCCCTTGATCAATAGCGACTGATAAGTCGGTATCGAGTTGTGTTGCAATTTGCGCATAGGGTTTATTTATTTTTGCCAGGCCATATGCACGGTTGCGGCCGTGTATCTTACCCAAATAGAGCGCCATATCAGCCAGTTGTAATGCCTTTGTCCAGCTGAGAGTTTGTTCATCCAGCGCCGAGAACGGATAGGTCAAAAAGCCTGCGGAAGCCGTGACCTGCAGCTGTTGTTTGCCAAACGTAAAGCTGTCGCCGCCAATAATATCCAGCACCCGCTGGGTAAATTGGGTGAGCGCTGCCATATCCACCCGGCGTAGTAAAATAAGAAATTCTTCACCACCCCAGCGCCAGACCATATCGTCATTGCGGGTGAGGGTGGTCAAACGTTTGGCGATTTCGATTAACACTGCATCGCCCGCGGCATGACCATAATGATCATTGATATGTTTAAAAAAATCGATATCAAGCAGAATAAAACCATCAGTCGCTTGTGGCGCGGGGGCACGGCGCTCGCTCAATTGCCTCCGCTCCATATGCTCTAATAGCGAGCGGCGGTTAAACAATCCGGTGAGTGGGTCACGTAATGACTGAAAGGCAAGTTTGTCATTGACTTCTTTCAGCTTGAGATTCGCCTGACGTACTTTGCGATAAAGCAGGTATAGTAAAATTGAGGCCAGTGCAACGACAACGCCCACCAACATGGTTATTTCTTGCTGCAGATTCTGCCTTTCAATTTCGGCCTCTTTTAATTGATTTTTTTGGGTCAACACCGCAATTTCTTTGGTTTTTTCTTTGGCAGAGAATTCTTCTTGTAGCTGGTTGAGTTGTTTTTCACGCTCATTTTGAAAAATCTCAGATGACAATTGATTATACTGCCGCAAGGTTTCTGCTTCAGCTTTGTATTGCTCGGCAAATCGAAGCGCATCAGCGAACTCCATCAAATATGCCATTAAATCTGCTTTGCCGCCTAAAGTGCCAAATTCAGTAATCATGGCCTGCATTTGTGCAATGCCTTGCGCATATTCCCCTTTAAGTACTTTGATATAACCCAAATTAAAGGTAGCTAGTGCGATAGTATATTTGTCGTCTTTGCTCTTACCAAAGGCTAGGCTTTTCTCAAAATAACTGCTCGCCAAATCAAGCTTGCGCTGGCGTAAATAGATGTCGCCGATGTTGTTTTGAAAAGTGGCTTGCGAATAAAGATTTTTTTGCTTGATAGCCCAAGTCATACCTTTTTGATAACTATCCAGTGCAGCATCTGTTTCTCCTAAATCGACAAAAATATACCCTTCCTGCGTATAAAAGTCGGTGATGAATGAGGCTAAATCCGGATTTTTAATGGACTCGACCAAGCCTTCTTGGACTGTTTTTAACGCCAGTGGGTAATTGCGTAAGCTGCTATGTAAACTTGCAATACTGGATTTGAGATACATTTTTCTAAGTGGGGTGCGCGGGTTTTCATCTTGCTCAATCCCAGCATACGCCTGATGATATGAAGCCAGTGCCAACTCATATTTACCTTGCCAGGATTGAAAACTGCCGGCGGTGTTCCATGCATAGTACTTGATCCGGTTTTGGGTGGCCTTTGCTGCATATTGTAATAAAGGCTCTAGAAAGGTGACCGCTTTGGCATTTTCACCACGGCTCCAACTGTCTTGCAGATGGTCAGCCAATACCTCAGCCCAGATATCTGCATCCTGTGTTTGTTCCGCCCATTGCCAATTTTGTTGCAACAGTTTATCGACTTCTTGATATTTTTTATCTGATGAAAGTGTCGTTGCAAGATAACTGTTATAACGGACTTTGGTGGCAATTGGAGTGAGCTCGGTGATCTGTGGACCTATTTTTTTAAGCAAATCTGCCGCTGCAGGCTGATCGCTAGTCGTTAGCTGCAGGTATTTTTCAAGCTCAGCTTCGATCTTGGCCTCAAGCTCCGGTGCGGCCTGAACTGAGCTGATGGTGAGCCATAGCATCAACAACCAGCGACCGCTAGGAATACATTTGTACCTGAACCAAAACAATATCGTTCGCATCTGTGTGGGTTTCACCGTTATTTTTATACTCATCAACAGCTTAGTCGGATATTGCTGCTTTGGGTTGAATTAGTTAACAAGAATATATAGTGCGGCAGCGACAAAGTCACTTCCGTCGTACAAATGATGATAATTTGTTCGGCCGTTATTGATTCATCGATATTTTCTCTAAACTTGCCAGACCGCCGACTGTCGCACATTGAACGCTTGCTACTTCGTCGTAAAAACATCGGACCAACGGTGAGCTGCCATCGCCGTCGGTTCGCCGTGAAAAGCTTGCTGCAGTTCATATTCCTTCTGTTAAGATACGGTTTTTTTCAGTCAGAAGGTCCCAAGCGTGGCAATGCAGGCGGTTCATCATTTATTCCGGCAAGTGTTGACGTTGCTATTGGTGATTGTCACTTTGGGCGGTATTTGCTTCTGGTTATTATTCGATGCGCAGCCGCTAGTGACGCCGCAAGGGCAAATGAACGCGGATGCGGTTCGGCACAGCAAACAACTACTCAGTAATCTTAATGCCGCCATGCAAAATCAGACCGATCAGCAATGGGTTTTTTCCGCGAATACCGACGAGCTTAATTCTGCTTTTGCGCTGGCGAGCCGGACGTTACCGGGGTTTCGGGGGCAAGCGCAAGTCACCGCTGATGGTTTAACGAGTTTCATGACGTTGCCGGTGGCAGTGCTTGGCAACCGTTATTATTTAAATGCCAGTGTGCAGGTACGGCCGTCGACAGGGCCGCTCGATATTCAACAGGTGACTCTTGGTATGCTGACCGTTCCTGGCGAAACTGCATTGAATTTGCTTGGCTGGTTTGCCGACCGTGTGTGGGGACCTGGCAAAGGCGCAGGTTTATTAGCAATGGTGCGCTCAGTACAATTTCAGCAGGACGAAGTGAAGGTGGAAGTGACTCGACCAGGCGGCTGGGATCTGCAGCGTCTGAAACAATCGGGCCTTTCAGTGTATCGCGAGTTATTTAGTTCGCCTGCGCAAACGGCCAATCTGGAGTTTTATTATAAAATTGCCGCGCAATATGCGCTCACACAGCCCAATAGCAGTCTGCACGGTTATTTGCAGTTACTGTTTCGCCAGGCTCAGGCTCGCACTGCGATCTATCCAGATGAGGCCGGCCGGGCACAACAAGAAAATCAAGCGGTATTGCTGGCGATGGCGCAATTGTTGGGCGGGCACAATTTACAGTTATTAGTCAACGAAGTGAAAAGTGCACCGGGCGGGAAACCGCCACGGGTGACTTTGGCGAGGCGTCCTGATTTACAACAACATTTTATTTATTCGGCGACGATTCAAGTGCTGACAAATAAGAACGTTAGCGACACCGTTGGTCAAGCCAAAGAATTACTCGATTCGATTAAAGGCGGCAGCGGTTTTAGTTTTGTCGATTTGCTGGCTGACCGTGCCGGAGTGCGTTTTGCACAAATCGCCATTGGCTCACCCAACTCCGCGGCCGAGCTGCAACAGTTCTTTAGTCAGGAACGCACCGAGGCCGATTTATTCCCCAGTAAGTCACGGTTACCGGAAGGTTTGTCGCAGCAAAGCTTCGAGCAGAAATATCAGTCGGTTGATTCTGTCGATTATCAAAAAATGCTGGCCGATATTGACCAACGGCTTAATGCGCTGCCGTTGTATCAAATTCGAATCCAAGAATAAATAGTTGGGTGGACAGATAGCTAAATCAGCGCAGGCGCTGATTTAGCTGATCAATAACTTCAACCCAGTCGGCATCTTGGGTATAAGACTCGCGTAAAAACGCCGCCTGTGCGCTCGTCCAGAAACCGGCTTTGGATAGCGGCATATCGCTTTGTAATCGGTGTTGGCTGATAAATTGTTCGATACTGCTGTAATCACTATCGAGGCCCAGTTGGTCAAATAACTCACGTAAAGAATGATGACTGCTGTCCATCATGTGGCTCCGTTGATGGTGGGGGGGTACCTTGCAGTATACGCCAGTAGCATGCATTTGCCAGTGAACGAGGCCGGCGGCAGTCAATGACATACTGTGGTTGCCATAATCCAGTGAGGATGAGCGGTTTATTTTCCTGCGCAATGTCGGTACCAGCCACACCAAGCGACTGCGGGTAAATAACAAGGCCAATGCGGCGCTGCCAATCCATAAACCATGATTAACATCGTCCCGTTCCTCATAGTCCATGATGGGCCGTATCCAGACAAAATCGAGTAGCCGCCAGTTGACGGTGCAAACCCGTTGCACCTGCCCAAGGATTGGATATAGATAAAACACACTATTTTCAGCATCTACGCGCGCTTCATTATTCGGCAATATAGACATCACTAAGCCGCCACCAAACCACGCCAGATGTTGCAACGATAACAATAAACTTAGCCCTAAATGGCAGGTTAGCCAAAACCGGATCGATTTGATAAAGCGCATAAGTTCGATCACTCGCTGCTGATCAAAATTATCAATGCGGATGTTAAGCGGTACATTTATTCAGCAACAGCAATAGCAACAGCGGCGGCGACATTGGGTCGCAGCCAACCCATAGCTGGGGCGCATTCTGTCTCGTGCTGCGTGCTTTACGCCACAGCGCAAGGTAATAAGGATTACGTCAGACTTGCTTTAGCGGTGAGCGGCGTGAATACAAGGCGAAGTCAATGTAACTCCGATCGCTGCGAATCGCATTCATCTCAGCGGTTTTGGCCAACTTTGCTCATAATGCTTTTGTATAAAGCGGCATTTTTATCGTCGCCACAGGGGACACGTTTCATACTGAAGATATCGGCACGAAGATTAGCGCCATCGTTGGCTTGATAACAGTAATCGCCGATTTTTTCGATAAAACTGCCATCAGGTAGGACTTGTTGCACATTGGCAGCAACATGATCAGGCGTGGTCTTGTATTGAGTCATGGTGTTGTGGTCGTGTTGCATGTGCGCGCGCAGTTCTGGTGGCTGCTGGAGGCTTTGCACAGTATCGCTGCTAAGCTGCGTGTTACGTTTTGCCGCTAAGGCTAAACTGCGTTCAGCCAAACTTAATTGGGACAAGGCAGGCACAACGGTTGTTGCCGGCGTAATTGTCTGCGGTATATCCGTTTGCACAACAACAACGGGGTGTTCGACTTGCGGCCGCACAGTCCTCGCTAATGGTGCAGATAATGGTGCAACTTTGGCTGTGTTCGGTGTTGGCGTGCGCGCTTTTGCCGCCACCAGCACTTGCGAGGCAGGTTTCGTCGGCGCCGGTATGGGTTTGCTGATTATCGGATGATAAGCAAAAGCGGCAATCGCTTTTGGCGGCGCGTGCAGCGGTGCGGGTGGGTCATAAAACCAAAAGAGCAGTAGCATCAGCAGATGCAGGAGCACTGACCAAGCGAGAGCTTTGTTTAAACTAAAGGACATCTTCGACGCTATTTCAATAAATGATGCCAATCCAGACTAAGGAAATGTTTGAAAGTTCAGTTGCTTAACTTTTGTCTTCGCGAGAAATAGCCGTTTGCTACTCCACACTACACCAGTGTGGGGGTCACTAAAAAGTGGTCGCAGCGGTGGCCAATCCTCGGTGGTGTAGCGTACAGACGGACGCGGCGCTTGTGGTTATGGTAAAAACTCCTAATGACTGTGGAAGCCGATGATGGACATATTCAAATTCAAGAATGGTCATTTGACCAAACAGGTTCGATTGGTGCACGTGTACCGGTGTCTCCGTCCAGTAGCGTTGGGCTGTCTGGTCACAGCGAGCGGTATACTGCTCGCAGGTTGTAGTAATAGCTCAGGATATGGTGCGCCAGGAAATGTTCAGGGGGCTGTTCGGACGCAGCAGCAAATTGGTTCAGTGAGCAGTATTCAAATCATTCCACAACGGGATCGTGGGACTGGTGGTGGCGCGCTGTTAGGCGCGGTGCTAGGTGGAGTGCTTGGCAATCAGTTTGGGAGTGGCACTGGACGAGCATTGGCGACAGGCGCCGGAGTGGTTGGCGGTGTGATTGCTGGCAATGCCATCGAAAACCGGCAACGGTCAGCAGATGAAATTTATCGTGTGACAGTACAATTACAAAATGGCTATACCCAACAGTTTGATTATCAGCAAATTGGTAACTTACAACCCGGAGATCGCGTCAGCATTGAAGGCGGGCAGCTGTTTAAGCTTTAAACCTAAAATGCCAGCGGGCAGCGAACACTTCCTTTGACGGCGCCTGCGAATCTCACCTATCCAGTGCTATGTTGCTGTTTATGACTGGTTTGGTGCAGCGTTGCGCTTGAGCTCTACATTTCTTGCTTAAACATCCAAAACGACAGTTCTGGCGTATAAGCACAATGGAGATCTGAGGTTGGGCAACAAATGAATTCTCAGCTGCAAGTTTTGTACGATGGTCGCTGCCCGCTGTGTCGGCGCGAAATTGCTTATTACCGTCGTCTACCCGCATTAGAGTCGATTGAGTGGCTGGATGTTAGTTTAGAGCAACAGCGTCTGCCAGCAGGTATAACGCGCTGTGATGCCTTGCAAAGATTTCACATCGTGAGTTCACAAGGCGAGGTGTGGCACGGCGCTCGGGCATTTTTAAGATTGTGGCGGGCCTTGCCGGGTTGGCGTTATCTCGGCTATTCGTTTGCGTTGCCACCGTTACCGTCTTTACTTGAATTGGCATATCGCGGTTTTTTGATCTTGCGGGCTAGGTTAAAACGTTCGTCGTAGTTTGCAGAAAAATAGCGTTAATCGCCTTCAATTTCGTCCAACTCTATCTGGATTAGTTTTGCATTGCTTTAGTATTTTAACTAAATACTAAAGCTGGACATGAATAACGCTTGTTGCGTAGCTATTGTCGAATCTGTGAATGAAAATAGATTACGGCGTTATTGTATATAAATTTCGTGTCGGCTGTTGACTGTGCTCGGCGAATATATGACATATTGGGCCAGTAGGGGGTTGTTTTTTTTCAGGCTATGAAATTGTTGTCGAGCGCGATGAGTTTGCTCGTAAATAATACTGCTTTTTTTGACAACCTGTCTTTATTCAAAAATTAATGTGAATTATTTTTTAATGAAAAACATACAGTGTGATAGGCTATTATTTATTGCTATCGTGCATTCTTTGTTTGAATGGTTGTAGTTTAATCATATCTATCAATTCTTTATCACTGACAGGTTTACTGAAAATATAACCTTGAATGTACTGGCAGCCTAGATCTTCTAGGATGCGCAGCTGATTTTCAGTTTCAATCCCCTCAGCGACAACTTCTATATTTAGATCTTTTGCCATTCTAATTATATTTCTTACTAAGCTTCTCAATGATGGGGAGTTGTCTATGTTAAAAATGAGAGACCTATCAATTTTTATAATGTCTAACGGTATTCTTGATAAATGAAAAAATGACGAATATCCCGTCCCGAAATCATCAAGAGAGATCCTGTATCCAAATGACTTTAACTCATTTAAAATTAGCACAGATTCATCTATATCATTTAAAAATGATGACTCGGTAATTTCAAGTTCGATAAAATCGATAGCGTCTCCGAGTGATTCTGCATATGACTTTGCTATGTCAAGGAAGTTCCTATCATTTAACTGTAGTGCCGACACATTAACCGACAAACTAAATTTTTCATTTGAGCATGGCGTATTTTGTTTTAAAAATAAAACTGCTTTGTCTAGAACCCACGCCCCAATTTTAGATATTTGACCGCTTCTCTCGGCGATCGGAATAAAAGTGGCTGGCGGTACGCTGCCTAATATTAAATCATCAAACCTAAGTAATATTTCCGCAGAAACTATTTTTTTATCAGGAATTCTAATTTTTGGTTGATACAAAACAGATAATTTATTATTTTCGATTGCGCTTTGCAAAGAATTGCACACTTCGATGCTAAATATTTTTTCTTTAACATATATTTCATCGTATC